>CANFME010000084.1 GCA_947448305.1 Burkholderiaceae bacterium | reverse complement strand
GTCCCTCCTCGACCAAAAGCGAGTATCTGACAATAAATTAATTGCGGATTTACTTCCTGCAGCGATGCATAGTCTAAGCCTAATTTTTGTAATGCTCCAAGCCGCATATTGGTGACGAGTACATCGGCTTTTGCTAATATCTTTTTAAGAAGGGCAATTCCTTCTTCCGTTTTTAAATTGATACAAATAGAGCGCTTATTGCGATTGAAGTTTATGAACTTCCCCGTCATACCCGGGTTTCTTGCTCCACCACCTAAGGTTCGCATTAAGTCGCCATCTGGCGCTTCCACTTTAATGACTTCTGCACCGTGATCAGCTAATGTGAGGGTACAAGTTGGGCCTACCACTACGGAGGATAAATCAACTACAGTAATGCCGGCTAAAGGTCCTTTTTCAGTATTTGAATTACGATCCAAATCCACTTGGCCCATTAATCTTCTCCCTTTAAACCAATTTGCTGAATTAATGGTCCCCATTTTTTGGAATCATCGGCTAAAAATTTTGTAAATTGCTCTGGGCTATCAGCCACAATTTCAGATCCATCAGATGTAAGTTTTTTTCTGATCTCAGGGTCTTTTAATACTTCTTTGAGGCTATTCGATAATTTATTCACTACTTCACTAGGAATTTTTGCAGAAGCAATCAGACCAAACCAATTATTAAATTCAAAATCCTTTAGGCCAAGCTCTTGCATGGTTGGTATATTGGGTAACAGTGGTGACCTCGTTTTACTAGTAACCGCTAAGATTCTAATTTTATTGGCGAGCATTAGTTCTCTAGCAGTAATTTGCGCAATAAAAGCGAAATCTACGTCTCCCGCTGCTACAGCTGTCGCTGCCGGTGAAGCACCTCGATAAGGGGCGTGAACCACATCTAAACCTGCATATATTTTCAGCATTTCAGCCGATAAATGTCCGCCACTACCGATGCCAGCAGAACCATAATTCAGTGATTTTGATTTTCCTAAATCAATAAGGTCTTGAAATGACTTTAAATTTGACTTTGTACTTACGGCAAGAACCAATGGTGCTGTCACAATCCGACCAATACCCGTCACATCTTTAATCGAGTCATAACTTAATTTTTTAAATAAATAAGGGCTGAGCGTATGCGGTGTATAGATCAACTGTATTTGATAACCATCGGCGGGCAGTGCTAGCATTGCAGTTGTCGCAATAATACCGCTCGCTCCAGACCTATTTTCAATTTGGATACTTTGATTAAGATTTTTACTTAAGGCATCACCCACTATTCGGGCGTATGTGTCACTCGAAGCGCCCGGCACAGAACCTACAAAGATTCGAATAGGTTTAGATGGGTAGTTGGATTGAGAATAGCTATCAAATACGGCACAAATACCAAAAAAACACATTAAGAGCAATTGAAAACAACGAAAAGCTATTACTGTCATCGTTGTTCCGTGTAGCCTAATTTTCATAAAAGATTATTGGGACTTCATTCCTGCGGCATAGTCACTGATTAAAACCAAGTCTTCCAGTTTTATAGCAGAAACAGCGGAGGACATATTACCATCCATATCTGCTCGAGTCATCGCTTTAAAACCTTTTAACTGCGTCAATAAATAATCATGATTTTGACCTGCAACCCTTGGGATGTGCTGAACACCTAAAAGATTGGGGCCGTGACATTGGGTACAGTTATATTGTTGAGCAAGTTTTGCACCCGCTTCAATATTTTCAGGTTTTGTAGTGTAAGTTACTTCTCTTTTTTGAGAAGAGTAATACGCTGCCACATCTTTCATCTCTGCATTGGTAAGATTCGCTGCTATTGGCGTCATGATGGGATTTTTGCGATTTCCCTCACGATAATAGAACAAAGTATTTGAGATAGATAAAGGCGGCATCCCAGCTAAAGAAGGGATGTCTGCAATTTGAGAATTACCATTGGGGCCATGACAAGCATTGCAGAGTGCCTCAGCCTTAGCTTTTCCAGCTGCGACATCTGCAGCATTGACTGATAAAGAGAAACCGCTGATTAAAAATGCAATGAACCCTAGGTTCATTGCACTTCTTTTTACTTTCAATAACGTCATATTTACTTTATTTTGCGTAACTAATACGATAGATGATACCGTTGTGATCATCACTGACTAGCATTGAACCGTCAGCAATCACTTGCACATCAACTGGTCTACCCCACATTGGTGGATCACCTTTATCATTGGTTAAGAAGCCTGTTAAAAATGGTTCATATTTGACAACTTTACCATTAGCATCTAACACTACGCGCATCACATCGTAACCCTGCTTAGAAGTTCTATTCCATGAACCGTGGCGAGCAACAAAGAGATTGTTTTTATACTGGGCTGGGAACATCTTGCCTGTGTAAAAACGCATTCCTAAAGGTGCTACGTGGGCACCCATTTTGAGTGCTGGCTTAGTAAACTGATCGCAAGAAGCATATTTACCATAAATCGGATCAGGCAAATCACCTTGGTGACAGAAAGGATAGCCGAAATCTTCACCAACTTTATTTAAGACATTTAACTCATCATGTGGCAAGTCATCTGTAATCCAATCCCTAGCATGCTCTGTAAACCATAATTTCTTCGTTACCGGGTGGAAATCCATACCAACAGAATTTCTTACACCAGTCGCGATTCTTTCCATTACGCCCGTTTTAGGATCAACTCTCAAAATTGCAGCTTGGATATAGTTTGGCAATGTGATGTTTTGTGGTGAACCGATATTGAAATAAAGTTTTTTATCGGGTCCAGCAACCATATATTTCCAAAAATGGCCTGGGCCATTCGTAGGATCTAAGCCATCAACCACTAGAACTGGCTCTGGTGGATTATCTAAACGACTCTCGATATTCTCTAATTTAACAATTCGTCCACGCTCAGCAATATAAAGCGTACCATCGATCATAGCAATACCGTTCGGCGTATCAAGACCTTTAGCAACTGTTTTCATGACACGTTTGCCATCTTTTTCTACAATCGCGTAAACATTTTTACCAATCCGGTTACTTACATATACGGTGCCTTGTGGACTTTGTAATAAAGAGCGTGCATTCGTAACACCTTCCATCCACACTTCGACTTTAAAACCAGCAGGCACTTTTAAAGTTGAAATTGGGAGGTCTTTTGCTTCTACACCAGTTAAAATCGGCGCAAACGGATGAAGTGGGGAACTATTTTGTTCGCTACTCATACCCTGTTTCCAAGAAGGTGGTGGTGGTGGCGCATCAGGAGTTTGCGCACTAGCGCCATGAACAACGATTAAAGCAATAAGGGGAATTAACTTACGAATCATTTTGTCTCCAATGAAAGTCTTTTTAATTAATTAATGAAAAACATCTTTTTCTATTTTATACATGAATTTTCTCAAACTTGAATTTGATATTAAACTCTAATTTAAATATTTTAAAAAATACTAAATTGAGACTTATCATGCCATTAAAACGCTATGCTTTCTTCAGGGTAATTACTTATGTAGGGCCACTTTTTTCAATTTTTATCGCTACATCCTCAATAGCTGAAGATATTTCTTTGGAAGAAATGGTCGTCAGTGCCACGCGGGACAGTCAAGATAGTTTTGAAATTCCGGTATCTGTATCGAAGATTTCCCAATCGACCTTATTTGAAAAGTCGAACCCAAACAACAATCTTTCTGAATCTTTGCAATCAGTTCCCGGTGTAATTGCCAATAATCGCCAAAATTATGCCCAAGATCAACAAATTTCTATTCGCGGCTTTGGTGCTCGCTCTCCTAGTGGTGTGAATGGTGTAAGGATAATTGCTGACGGCATCCCAGCATCCAGACCGGACGGTTCCGCGCAAGTCAGTAACTTAAATATAAGTTCTGCAGAGTCTATTGAGGTTCTACGAGGTCCGTTTTCAGCCCTTTATGGTAATGCGTCTGGTGGTGTAATACTTCTTGAGTCTCAAAGCGCCAAGCCAGGGGTGTTTTTTAGCCCGACATTAGAAATGGGCAGTTTTGGTTATTGGAAAAGTGATAACCAAATTTCATATGGCACCAATCAATGGGGTAGCTTCCTACAACAAAGTCGTTTTTCAACGGATGGTTACCGCGATCATAGCGCAGCTACGCGCGACTTATTCAATCTCAAAACAGATATCAAAATTAATGATGATCAAAAATTAACTTGGGTTGTTAACTATTTAAATATGCCCTTGTCCTATGATCCACAGGGACTTAGTGCTGCGCAAGTCGCAACGACTCCACAAGCAGCTAACGCAAACGCATTGTTATACAACACCCGTAAAAGTCTATCCCAAACCCAAACGGGTTTTAATTGGACCGACCGAATCGACCAACAAAATCAATTACAAGTGACGAGTTATGTGGGTCAACGCAATCTAGAGCAGTTTCTATCAACACCGATAAGCAGTCAAACGGGAGCCAACGCAAATACTACCTCTGGTGGGGCAATCAATTTAGATTGGAATTATTTCGGCTTCGATACTAGGTATAGTCATGTACAAGAAATTGCAGACATGTCATTAAAAGTCTCGATTGGCGCTAACTATGATCGGTTGAATGAGCGTCGATTAGGCTTTAATAATTACATTAGCTCATCAGGATCTCCCGTTTGTGGCACTACTGCAACGTGCGGTGTAACAGGAACTCTTAAACGGGATGAGAATAATTATGCGCAAAATTTTGACCAGTATGTTCAAGCTGAGCTTAATCCGAATGATGACTGGAAGATTTATGCAGGTTTGCGCCACAGTTATGTAGCGATGGGCTCGCAAGATAATTACCTTAGCAACGGCAATCAAAGCGGCAATACCCAATTTTCTAGTACAAACCCTATCGCTGGGGTGCTTTATCAAATCACGCCAGAACTCAATACCTACATCTCCATGGGTAGAGGCTTTGAAACGCCAACTCTCTTACAGAGCGCCTATTCCTATGGTGCAAATACTGGTTTTAATACTGGCTTGATGGCTAGTGCAAGCCAACAAATCGAAGCAGGAATTAAGTTTAGAGCAAATGACACCTACTTGAAAATGGCCGTCTTTCAGGCCAATACTGCCAATGAAATTGGCGTACAAAACAACACGGGTGGAAGGGCTATTTATCAAAACGTGGGCGACACACTTCGTCAAGGATTTGAATTGGAACTGTTAAAGCAGTGGCAACATGGAATCAGAACTATGGTCGCTGCTAGCTTAATCAATGCCACCTACCAAAATAATTTCCTAACTTGTCAGAGCAGTAGTACCTGCTCTACGCCGTCCTCATTCACGACTGTTAATGCTGGCAATTCCTTACCTGGCGTCGCACCGCAAAGGGTCTATGCTGAGGTTTCATGGCGCAGTCCCGATAAGGAATGGGAAACAGGTCTTGAATACAGGTTTAGTAGTTCGATTTTTGCCAATGATCAAAATAGTGAATCCACTGCCAGTTACAACTTATTCAGTCTTCGACTTTCGCATCAAAATCTTTGGAACGAATGGAGCTTTAGGCAGTTTTTACGATTCGATAACATAGGGAACAGTCCCTATGTAGGCTCAGTCATCGTCAATGAAGCTAATAAAAATTACTACGAAACAAGTCCTGGACTCACTTGGCTCGTAGGTCTTAACTTAACCTACCGACCCAAATAAGTACTCAAATTTCATTTTTCTAAAAATTTTAATAGCTGCTCTTTCCACCACTTGGCTTGACCTGTTGTACCGTGACCGCTAGTTTGTTCACTAGCTGGAATTAAATAATAAGTGGCTGATTTTAATTTGGGAAGAGCAGACTCGACCTTACCGAGTTCTGGAAGGTTGCGCTCATCGTCAGCTGAATTAATAATTAATAATTTGGCTTTAATTTTTTCAAGGCCCGGCTCAGGATTAAAATCCTCAGATGATTGCCATTGATACAAGAGATCATTTGCATCTTGAATACTCTGATCTTTCAAACGATTAGCAATCAGTTCATTTCCTTTGCTACTAGTTGGCGCTAATCTTTGTAATCCTAGCGTGCCGCCACTTGTAGCTAATGAAAAATAAGTAGTGGCAAATTTTGCACTATAAGGCTGCTTCACATAATTACCTTCATCCCACTGTGGGTCTTGTTTAATAGAATCCACAATGAACTTTCTCATAAGCCAGTTTCTACCAGACATTGCAGCAGGACTCGAGGCCAATGGCATCGCCAGATCCATCATCTCAGGATATTTAATCGTCCATAACCAAGTTTGCATCCCACCCATGGAATTTCCCATCACCAATTTAAGGTGTTTAATGCCAAGTCCTTGCGTTACTAGCGCATGTTGTGCCTTCACCATGTCATCGTAGTTATAGTTAGGGAATTTTGCTTTTAAGCCGTCAGATGGTTTACTAGAGTTCCCGGCTCCGATTGCATCGGTCAAAATAATAAAATACTTCGAAGCGTCTAATACTTGACCTGGTCCAAATAGTTCTCCACCGAATCCTGGATTAAGCATCCCCTTTGCGCTCCCAGCAGTGCCGTGCAATACCAGTACAGCAGGATTAATGGGATTACCTAGGGTAATGTAAGCCAACTTCAATTCTGGTAGAACCTGACCATTATGAAAATGAAAATTTTTCACTGTCCAACTCGATGTTTTCTGCAGGTGGAATTCCTGAGCTTGAAGATGGCCCACAACAAAAATCAGAATGTTAACCATGATGATTTGAATAATTTTCATTTTTTGCTCCCCAAGCTTTAAAAACATTTTATGATGGTGGATGGATAGGTCTTAAAATTTAGTTAATTCATTTTTAACACACATCATAAAATTTAAAAAATAATCGGGGATAAACCATGAAACGTCGGCAATTTTTAACTCACTCGTCTTATTTAATCGCTGGAACCACCTTACCGATGATGCATGTATTTGCAAAAGAGGCGATTAGCCCCGAAATGGAATTTTTAAGCAATTATATGAGTCAAGCCTTCAGCAAAAAACTGCCGGAGGAAATTCTTGAACAAGCGAAGTTTCACATCCTAGATACTTTTTCAGCCATTCTTTCTGGTTCCGAATTAGCACCAGGAGTTGCTGGTATTAACTATATCAAACGTCATGGCAGCTCTGGTAAATGTACGGTGATAGGGACTCAATTAAAGGCTGGTCCTCTCGAAGCTGCTCTCGCAAATGGAATGATGGGACATGCTGACGAAACCGATGATTCGCACGGACGCTCTAGATCACATCCTGGTTGCTCAATCGTGCCAGCCACCATGGCCAGTTCAGAAGTCTTTAAAATTACTGGTGATCACTTTGTTAAAGCAGTAACGCTAGGTTATGACGTTGGCACAAGACTGCTCATGTCTATGGGTGGACCTGAATTTAGTTACACCAGTCACAAAAGCTCCCACAGTATTGCCGGTACGTTTGGTAGTGCTGCCGCAGCAGCTTGTGTTGCTAAATTTAATCCGCAACAGATACGATGGGTATTTGATTACACAGCTCAACAATCTTCAGGAATTGCGGCTTGGGGCAGAGATAAAGACCACATTGAAAAAGCGTTCGTCTTTGGTGGAATGCCGGCTAGAAATGGTTTGGCATCAGCACTACTAGTAGATACAGGCTGGAATGGTATTGATGATATTTTTAGTGGTGCAGATAACTTCTTTTTAGCTTATGCCCCTAATGCTAAGAGAAATTTACTCGTTGAAAATTTGGGCGTTCAATATGAAATTGCTTTAACGGATATTAAGAAGTGGTCTGTTGGCTCCCCTATTCAAGGTCCCTTAGACGCTCTCAATATCATCCAACAGAAAAATAAGTTTAATGCAGATCAGGTTGAAAAACTGCATGTCCGCTTGGCTCCTTCTGCTGCTAAAGTTGTAAATAATAGAGAAATGCCTGACATTTGTGTACAGCATATGATGGCTGTCATGTTGCTTGATAAGACTGCCTCATTTAAAGCAGCACATGATGTTGAGCGTATGAAAGATACCAAAATATTGGCAGAACGTGCCAAGGTTAATTTAATCAGCGATGAGAACCTCAATCAATTTATGCCAATTCGAGTAGCCATTGTCGAAGTGGAGCTAAAAGATGGCCGGAAGTTTTCGGAGCGCGTTGACGCTGTTAGAGGAACGCCTAGGAATCCAATGACAAAGGCTGAAGTCTATGAAAAAGCATCCGATCTCATCAGCCCTGTCATTGGTGGGTCTCAAGCTAAAGAATTATTAGCTTTCATCAACACGCTTGAACAACAACAAAATTTAGATAAATTAAGCTATTTACTACAGAATAATATTTAGGATTTAATTTTTTAGATTTGCTATTGTCATTTCATTTAATCGAATTCGAAGTACATCAATATAACTTTTAATTTCAAAATATTTATCTGAGCGCAAAGTAGGTATCTTTATTTTTGAAACTTGATAATCTAACTGGTGAAGTTTGGTGGAGGTGTGTTTGATATCTTCGATGTTTCTCTCAGATTGCTCTAAAGCTAAGACTTCATCCTCTAATTTTCGAAGAGCAATGTAAATTTTCCCTAACTTTAGATTTAACTTAAGAGCAAAGAGGACTGGCAGATAAGTCAATACCGGAATACCAATAGCAAGAAGAGGTATTGCTACTTTGGCGATTCTAATGACCCAAACAGCTAGCCAAGAGGGTAAATTACGGTAGAGGAAAGAAGGACCCTCCTTCATATAATCCTCTGCATCTGACTGTAGCGGTAGATCAAGTCGAATACTCGAAGGGAATTCTGAAACTTCCTGAATACGCGTGTAGTTTTTTAATAAATCGTATAAAACTTCCATAATCAGATTGGTAAATCCTGGACTAATATCTTCTCTCGCCACTAAAGTAGCTGTTGAGGCAATTACATGGATACTTTTAGGGGGTTGATTAAACTCTAAACTGACATTACCGTGTGGCAGGAATACTTTCCTCAAGTAAGGTAACTGCCTAACGTAAGTATCTGCCTGATCAAAATCCATAATGGAGAGCCCAGGCGATCTATAGAATTTTTCCAAAATAGGGGCATCAACACCCACAGAAAAACAGGCCACATCGATTTCTTTTGCTTGGAGTTTTTTTAATGCTTCATCCGGAGATATTTCAAACAACTGAATTTGAGAGGGGTCAAAGCCGTGAACCTTAAGTAACTCTTTTGACAAAGTATTCGTACCACTTCCCGGCGCACCAATGGCTACTCGTTTACCTTTTAACTGTTGAATACTATTTAAATGGCCTGAAATATCCTTAAACGAATCAGTTCTGTACCATACCCAGAATGGCTCATGAAAAACGCCTGCGATTGAAACTAAATTAGGATGTTTTTGCTCATTTGTCACTCCCGATTGAACTAAAGCCAAATCCACACCAGATTTTTCATCTGAAACTAATTTTAAGTTCTCAATCGATCCAGCAGTAACTTTTAGTTCAACTTTGACACCACTTTTTTCAAGCTGTTTTTTAAAATCCTCACCAAAACGGTAATAAAGTCCAGTCTTTGATCCAGTTGCGATAACAACTTTACTTGGAATCGAGGGGACCAAATACCACATCGTTAAGAAAAAGATACCTATCAAAGCAACTAGTGAAAAGGAAGCTAAGTAGATTACTTTTTTTGGTAAGTTATAAATATCCATTTTTTTAACAGTGGTTTGTTGATAATAATTTGATTTCTGTAATAGACTATCACTATTACATGTAATTTACATCGGGATTTGTATTGTATAAACAATCTTTAAATCACTTTTTTCAAAGAACTGCGCTTCTTAGTTGTGTAGTACTGGTTTCGAGTTGCCAACTTTTAAGCGAGACACCTAGAGCGGTCAGTGTGATACAGGCAAAATCAGGCTCGAATATCCAAGGTTCCATGTCCTTCATTCAATCTGGTAATCAAGTAAAGGTAACTGGTACTTTTTCAGGTCTTAACCCTAACTCACAACATGGGATTCATATTCATGAATTAGGTGACTGCAAAGCTTTTGATGCCTCCAGTGCTGGTGGACATTACAATCCAAGCGGTAATAAGCATGGTAACCACAACAGCATTTTTTCTCACGCAGGAGATATGCCTAATATTCAAGTTGATGATCATGGCAATGCTTCTTATCTAGCTACCCTCACGCACTTTAGTTTAATTGGCGAACAAAATATCCTAGGAAGATCTGTTGTAGTCCATCTCAATAAAGATGACTATGTGTCTCAGCCAGCCGGGAACTCCGGAGAACGTATTGGCTGCGGAGTGATTCGCTAACTGAGTTTAGTGAATTAATCTTCTTCAGCACTCGAATTTTCAGAACTTCGATTTGTTTGAAATATACGATTTGTCAGCCTCTCAAGTGGCCCCCCCAATATCAAAATCACTAGAATTCCTAGGAGTCCGACGATTCCTAAAGACATTTGGCCAGCACCAAAAGCAACGCCCATTACCGCACAAACCCAAATACTGGCTGCAGTTGTAAGTCCTTTAATCGAAGCATTTACACCGCGGTGAATAATCACACCAGCGCCTAAAAAACCGATCCCAGAGAGAATACCCTGTAAAACACGACTTTGAGCTTGCGCATCCCCGCCTGGCATACTTTGTATAATTAAGATTGCCAAAGCCGCACTTAACGCGACCAAGCTATGAGTCCGAACGCCGGCTGACTTGTGATGCATCCAACGATTTAAACCAAGGATTGTGCCACTGACAATTGCTAAAGAAAGTCTAATAACCACTTCATGTACGGGTAGAGAAATTTCAAACATTATTTTGCCTCTTTTGATCCAGACCAACCAGGTAAATAAGATGCTTCAGTCTTTTTTGAAAAATCCAATGCTAATTGAATTGCTTGTTCCATCGATTCTTTGATTGTTTTTATTTTAATATGTAATCGAAAGTAATCAGCCCACATGAACTCCGCAAAGGGGGTGTCTTCTTTGGCATAGGCACCACGGTTTCTAGCTAAACCAGCTAGACTGCGATAGGGATCATCTTTAAGTTCACTGACATGATTCGGGAGTT
>CANFME010000083.1 GCA_947448305.1 Burkholderiaceae bacterium | reverse complement strand
TTAGTTCAGCATTTAAAGCCGTCTCAACTGCCATCTTGGTGAGCATTTTTGTGAAATCATTCAGGTCATGCTGAGTCTTGATTCCTTTGGCAAATTCATTCGCTAGTTCTTGGTATTTCGCTTTGTCCATCTTGCAAGTTTCCATTTTGTTGCCATTGTTGGCAGATCAATACAAAATGTCAACTTACACAAAATTATTTGCAGCCTCTTTTTTTTTCATGAGGGCAAACGATAAAACTAATTTATCATTTTGCGACCATATTACCATGGAGGAGAGGCTAGTAATATCATCTGAAATAATCTCACTTAATCATATAAAACTGTTGTGCCTCCCAAATTTTACTTGAAAATACTTTCACTAAATATCTTTGCTTTACCCATCAAGAATATACACATTTGACTAATAGGAGATTTATCTAGCTTCCTTTAATATTAATCACGAGTAATAATGGCATGCTTTATCCAATTTTATTTTGAAACGTCAATTGGATTATTATTAGTTGCAGATTCGCGGGTAACATACGGATCACTTTTTGCAGCAAACCTAGCCATGCAACTTCTATAATTCATTTTATGTTCTTGTCCAACAATATCAAAAGACTTAGCATCAATTGACTCTAGCCAGTCTTGTAAAAAACTTAAAAAATAACTTTCTGGATACGCAAGATAAAACCCACTATCCGAATAATTACCTCCACCGCATTGCATGGGTTTAGATGCAATATTTTCCTTGGTTAATTGCGTTACTGAGGACATCAATTCTAACTGTGACTTAATTTTATCTATTGAAGAATAGGTGTCTGCATTCCAGTATTTGGCTTGAGGGCTACCTTCTTTTTGACATACTTTAAAACCTGAATCATCTTTAGCCCATCTCGACATCTCTTTTTTTGGCATGTCATCAAGCTTTGAATTAATTACCTTAATAGCATCCAAATTACCTTTTTTTGCAGCTAATTGCAATTGCTCCAGCGCTTGAATAACAGAAATCCTCGACTGCTCTAAATAGGCGTACTTGTCTAAATAGGTTCCTTCAAAAAACTTCTTTACATACTTATTTAAATAGATTCCTTCAAAAAACTTTTCTACATGCTGGGCTAAAGAGGCTTCATAAGCATTACTAACTTTATGCTGCTCTGGAAAATCCTTAATATACTTATATTCAAATTGAAATTGGGAACAATATTTATCAGCCTCATCGATCAGACTATTGAATAGTGAATTTACAGTGTAGCGCTTAGACACGGTATCTTGAGAGATCCAAAATGTTCGATAATGGGGATTATTCTCAATTAGCGCACCAACATTTAATTCTTTAATATCCATACCCTTGTCAACAACATAACCATCGTGGGTATGAGCGCTAATATAAAGATTTAAAATATCTCCCAAATTTTTCTTTGGGTTTACTTTCCGAATATCAATCAAATCTTTTAACCATTTTTTTGAATCGGAACTAAAATCTTTAAGTGGGTGGTGTCCAGCGAAAATCACCAAACAATTATCTACTGAAGGACATCGCTCAGACAATACATTATTAATAAGAACCCTCTGATCTTTCTGAACATGACCTTTAATAATTTCAGGTTTATTTGAAAACTTACTTAAAATTGAAGCCCAAATGCTTTGTGAAGGATCCATGGCTTGCGAAGTATCTAAAAGTATCAGTTTAACTTTAGTATGAACGTTCTCAGCACTGGGCAAAGTAATTACGCTTACAAAATATGATTGCCAATACTTACCCGCGGTACTAAGATCTTCTTTAATAACATTTTTGTTATCAATATCTGCGGGATATTGATAGTAGATGGTCCAATCATTTGACACAACAACGTTTCCACACAACATCCTTGAATTTTGGGGGTCACATGTATCTGAGTTACTCTTTGCATTTGGTAACATTTTAGAGAAATTCACAAGTTCTTTGACTAAAAGTCCTTTATGAAGAATATTTTTATCACTGTCTATATAGTTAGTGTCTTTGCCAGCCGTGCATCTGTCTCGCCATGATTGCGCACCTACCAATGCATGCGACTCCATATTATCAAAAGCATAATTTCCAACATAAAATCCATCATGATTGCCTACCCCTAAAATTAGCTTTTGTGTTGAAATTGGGTCTTTTGCAAGTTCCATAAATCTTCTCCACTCAGATCGACAGGAAATATCTAAGAAATCTCCAAGATGAATGGCAAACTGACCATCAGTAAGGTTATTGATATTATTTGACTTTACATGCCTATTTATTACATCAAGCATAGAATACTTCGCATACAAATCAAGTTGTGGGCTTCGAGCAGCAACTTTAGTATGTTTATCGACGAGAGTTCCAGCAACAAATGTAAAAGTACCGTGTCGTTCATGTTCTTGACTATCACCCATTAAGATAATAGGTTTAGTTATCTGAAAATCATTTTGACTTGCAAGTGAAGTTAACGAAATAAAAATAAAAAAAAGCCCCAGAACAAAACGCACAAGATATCCTTATAAAATAGTTTATAAATTACATTATTTTCGCCATTTTTACGTCGTATTTGAATTCACCCAATATTAAAAATTTTTACAGTAGCATTTGCGATTTGTATTTTAAGTATTTTTTTTCTTTCTATTAAGAAAATCTACGAATTTTGGGAAAACATCCTTTGCAGAATTTTTTCCTATGATGATGTCAGCATGCCCATAATGGGGAATTACCCTCAATTCATGTCTACCTGGGACTATTTTTTCAAGCCGCTCAAAGCAAATGATATTGGAATCATTAAAAACTCTATTTTCTTGACCCGCTATAAATAAGACAGGTGTTTTAATATCCTTAGCATAAGCAAAATAGTCATCTGGTAAGCTCTGATAACGGGAATCATTTGGCAAATACTTCACGGCTGTATTATTCGACCGAACCATTTTCCACATATGTCTGTAATAGTTAACACTACACCCTCCAAATAAATCACCTACTCGACGATGCGTAATGTCATGTAGATTTTCATGCTGATACAAAACGGGATGACCCAAACCCCACATAAAGCTTGTCATATGACACTCAGGAACATTGCATTCATGATGAAATAAAGAATTAAACCATGCCAAGAGTTTTCCTACGCCCCCGCCATGTTGTCGATGCCATTGCGGATTAAGGTATTCAATTCCAAGAACATAGTCAACTAAAAATGGGGCAAATTGAAGCGTTATTTTTGCTTGAAGTGATAGAACCCGAGGTGTTAATGCTACTCCATTCAGGATCACACTATGTACATCGGTAACTTTTTTACTAAATAAACTCATCGAAAAGGACATAGCCCCAAAGCAATGGGCAATAACGTGTATGCGAGCATTCGGACCAACCGCCCTTCGAACTGTAGCAATAGCTGCAGGATAGTCATGCATGGCAATATCGTCTACATTAAAATCATTTCGAGTTAAATTGTAAGAATACCGATTACTAATTCGACCATCCATGGTCCATACATCAGTAAACCCCTGATCGAGTAGGTATTGCACTAAATTGTAATGTTCCGGCATGATAAACATATCGCTCGATGCCGTTAGACCAGGAATCAGCACAACAACATCCTCGGAGGGTTCACGTAAGAATCTTAAGAGGCTTTCACCCAATCTATCGGCGGTAGAAAAGGGGTGCGTGGTTTTAACAGCCCCGTGTACTCCTTCAGTCGTAAAAAGAGGAATTTCTCGTTCATAAGGGGTAATTTTAGGCGTGCTATGAAGACCATAAATTTCCCATAAGCTACCTAAATAGAACTTACTAAATTTTTCAAATGCTTCTATGCGCTCGTCAAAACTAGGAGCATCAGCTCGCATAGTAGTTAATTGCTGGATAAAGTCTGGTAAAAGAATATGCAAAATACCACAGGCGAATAGTGGTGTATTTGCTTCATCAGACTCTTGCAGGTACCCCATAAAAAGATTTGTATATAAAGTGCTAGTATCTGCCCAAATATCCAAACCAAGATTATCTTGAATGGATTTATAACCGCTTAGGGTCATTGGATTTCCATTGTCATCTTCAAAAAATAAACGATACCGCATCTCTTTACGGTTTTCATCATGGGTATTAATAAATAGATTAAAAAAACCACTCGTAATTGTGCGTTGTCCGCCAACCATATTTCCCTGAACATAGCCAGTTGCACTAGCTTGATGTTCTGGAGAGCGAATAAACTCATCTAAATCATCTATTGTGATCTTTAAATGAAACATGAAGTGATTGTTATCTGCCTTACCTTTTTCATATCCCTCATTAAAGCTAGTTTGATTAGTTGATAGAAAACCTTTCATATCTTCAGTAAATTGAAAGCTAACCGATTTTTCTAGATGCTGGGTCATAGTTATACCTTGCTAAGGGATAGATTGATGAAGATCATCGGAGGGTAGTTCTGGATTCGCAATAATCCCTTGAGCAATCCACTCGGATAGAGCACTAATGGTGGCTGCTGGATTTGCCCCAAGTGACGATGGTATCAATGAGCCATCGGCAACATACAACCCCTCATAACCAAATACCTCTCCACGATTGTCGGGGTTTGCACTTACAACACCATCCTGCGCATTATTTGCAATAGTACAACCACCTAAAGGATGTACTGCGATGTTATTTCGTATCGGCCATGCCCAAGTTGGCAATGGTATTAATAAGGATGAACTAACAAATTGTTTAAATTCCCGTCCAACTTTTAAGACAGATTGATAAAGAGACATACTCGTTTTTTGTGGCCAATTGAGATCAAGATTGCCATCTTTCAAACTGAATTCTCCATCTGCCTTATCACGCCCCATAAAAAGTAAGACCGCAGAATTGTAGGATTTATCACCTTTTAAGACTTCACCCATTTGATACCCAATCGAACCAGTCCATTTTCCAGTTGTAATACTTTGTAAAAAGTAATTTCCAAAAATACTTAAAAAGCGAATAATTTTTTTTAAGATTCCGATTGGACTTAAGCTGGGAATAATACCTTCAACAAACCATGCAGCAAATGCTGGGTAACTAGCATCTTGAAGAATAAAAGCATGTTCTTTTTTATGATGATTAAAAAGGTTGAAATCGACATATTGAGTTATTACAGGACCGTAATTCGGATTAGCCGCTTTTTTACCATCCACAACAAATGATAAAAAATCGCCATTACCAGAAAAACGCTTACCTAAACACTGACTAATTAAGGGTAATGAGCGATGATGATCACGGCAGCGAAGTAATAATTCGTTGGTACCGAGGGTTCCCGCTGAGAGAATGACACGGCGAGTATCGACATAATTAAGACTACCATTCACTTCGCGAAAATAGACACGATAACCATACTTTCCTGTGCCAATACTACTCTCGTTATTTTGTTCATCAAGAGGAATGATGTGGGTTACAAAACTTTCTGTTTTAACTTGTCCGTGATGAATGTGCTCTGCTACGAAAAGATAATTTAAATCGAGTGTGTTTTTTGATTGGGTATTACATCCTATGTCACATTCACCACAATAGGTACAAGAAGTTTGTATTGCCCCATATCGGTTTTTCTCCTGAATACCAATTGGTGTTGGGTGATTAAAGTCATTTCCAAAAAAAACATTCAAATCGGCGAGGGAAGATTCACGTGCTTGATGTTTTGCAAATTGCTGGAAGAGTTCCGTACGAATTACTTTTCGACGAGGCTCATTTTTCCAATCTGGAATAGGTCGAGCTCCAAGAACCTTCTTTGCCACATCATAATAGGGTCGTAAAAACTCTTTATTCAGTCCTTTTGGCCAGCCCTGCTGAAAAATTTCCTCAGGGGGTTCTAAAAAAACATTCGCATAAATTAATGACCCCCCACCCAGTCCTGCTGATACCAGCGAATCCATACGATGAAAGTTTCGTACATCGAATAAACCATTTAAAACTTGCTTTTGCAAATGTTTAGGACGCCTTATCGAATCATCGGGTTGATTCCAAAAATTCTTCGCCATATCATGTGGAGTTCGAGGAAAAGAGCCCATCGGATAGCGCTTTCCACGTTCGAGTAGTAACACTTCACTCTGCCATTTTTGCGTCAGTCGACAAAAACTTATAGCGCCTCCAAAGCCACTACCGACTACAACTGCCTCTAATAATTTGGATTTTTTATGCATATTTTTAAAATTTTCTATTCCCAAGATAATCTATTCTTAAAATAATATTGCTAAAAATTCTTGGTTTTTTTGATCTTCACATTAATAAACTTAATAGCATGGTGTTAAATTAATTATAGGTAAAGCGTATTATTAATACCACCAAACCCTTAACATTTGAAGAAAAAAAATTACTCTATTAAAGTTATTTCCCCTTAAGAAACAAATATTGACGATATTGAATTTATCCCTTAATGTTATCGAATACTTATCAAGTTTAATATCTCACCTAAAATAAATTCCAGCTTTTATAAGCTAAGCTGAAACTTAAATTTAGGTAATTACTGTTTTTATTTCTGTCAGGTCTCCTAGATTTTTTTACATCGTTGATGAATAAAATGCGCCAAGAAAAATATCCTATTAATAATTTTCAAAAATTACTTGGGATTGGCGAATTCATTATTTCCTCTGAGGAAGAGCGAAAAAAAGCAACCTTGATATTCAGTACTATCGGATTTGTAGTGCTAATTTTCTATGGTGTATACATGAGCAGCTTAGAGGATCCTCGCATAGCATTGCAGGGTACTTTTATGATTGTTGAATCGATTCTTCTTCCCTTACCGGTAGCTATATTTTCATATTTAAAAAAATTTTCAGCACGCACAACTGAAAATCTTCTAGTTTTCGTTGGATTCGTAGTTTTTTTTACCCTTTCTGTATTTGGCGGATTTTATGCTGATGCTATTTATTGGAGTTTTGTACTACCTTATTTGATTTTTTTCATTGGTGGACAGCGTATTGGATGGTTCATAGGAACTACCTACGCGATAACTTTACCCATCACCTTACATTTCACATCAAAGTATTCTTATTTTTGGCAATACGAAGACATCCAGTTACCTCTATTCGGTATTGCTTTCTTTTTTAATGTAATTACAGCAGCATATTTCAATCTCCTTCGAAGTGACTTCCAAGCTAGACTCCAAGGCTTAGTCGACAGAAATACTGAGGAGGCACGTCGATATCTTCAAACACTTGAACATCAAGCCATTCATGATGTCTCAACAGGTTTACTTAATAGGCAAGGAATAATTGAAAAACTGTTAAGCTTAACCAGCCATCATCAAAATATTTGTGTGATTACCCTAAAGTTTTCACGGGTTCAGGAATTGGTAAATATCGTGGGTATTGATAAAGTAAATCAGGCTATTAAGTCCCTTGCTGACCAAATTCCTATGCGCTTCACCAATCTTTTAGCACTAGGAAGATGTTATCTTGATGAAATTACGATCATCCTTGATCATACGGATAATGAGCAAGAGTTAATTCACACGATTCAACAAATTGAGGATACAAAAGGGCTTAATGAAGTAGTAGGATTTCATATCCAAAGTGAAATTTTCTTTGGACTTACGTTCCACAATACTTTCAATAAATTTGACACGCCCCCAGAAGTACTTCTTAATCAAGCAGAACAGGCCTTACTCAATGCCATACGAGAAAAATCTACTTACAAGATATTTAACAAAAAATTAGAATCACGTTTAATTGAATACAATCTTATTTACGACTATATTCGTGAAGCGCTCAAAAATAATAAATTTGAACTTCATTACCAACCTCAAACAAACATTACTAGTGGAAAGTTAATTGGAGCCGAAGCACTCGCTCGATTAGACGACTCTTTAGGTAAACCTGTATCTCCAGGCATATTTATTCCAATCATTGAATCAACGGGTCTTCTAAAAAGATTTACCCTTTGGACAATTCGTTCAGCAATAAGAGATTGTAAAAATTGGCAAGCTCAATTTCCTGGTGTTACCGTTTCGATCAATATTTCTACAGATGCTTTATTAGATGAAGATATGCATGAAGTGTTAAGTCAAGCTGTGAAAGATTATAGTCTTGCACCCTCGCTCGTGATTATTGAAATGACAGAAAGTGTCATGATGAAAAATAAGGATATTGCTATCACCAAATTAAACCATATTACACAGCATGGATTTTGTTTATCGATAGATGATTACGGTACTGGATACTCCTCGTTAGAATATATGAAATACTTGCCCGCTAAGGAACTGAAAATAGATCAAAGTTTTATCTTCAAACTCTGTTCCTCTGAGAAAGATTACAACATTGTGGAATCCACCATATTACTTGGACACAAATTTGGATTTAAAGTACTAGCCGAGGGTGTCGAAAACAAAGCGACT
Source organism: Burkholderiaceae bacterium (assembly GCA_947448305.1). Lineage (GTDB taxonomy): Bacteria > Pseudomonadota > Gammaproteobacteria > Burkholderiales > Burkholderiaceae > Polynucleobacter. The sequence continues at coordinate 2,640 of CANFME010000083.1, read as the reverse complement.
TTAAATCAGTTAAAAGAGTTAGGTTGCGACTGTGCGCAAGGGTATTTAATTGCAAAGCCCATGATTCTGTCTGATTTCTTAAAATTTAGACAAAATTACATCTAAAAATATGATCTAAAATATTATTACAAATGAAAAAAAAGATAGAAAACTTGGCATCTATAAATACTCGACTCAATATAAATTGGCCAGCAAGTTATGAACCAAAAAATCGAAAAGTGCATGTGCATAATGCCATAGTTATTGATGCGCGTAGAGAAGTAGTTTGGGAATGGTTAGTAAGAGCAGAGTGTTGGCCAGATTGGTATAGTAATTCTAAAAATGTTGTCATTATTGATTCAATAGAGCCACATAAATTAACTAGTAAATGTAAGTTTCGATGGACAACTTTTGGTATTAATTTACAATCTTTCGTGGATCAATACGCAAAGGAAAAAGTGATTGCATGGGAGGCAGTTGGTTTCTTAGTTCATGCATACCATGCTTGGGAATTGGAAGAAATTGACGAAACCCATTGTCTAGTGATTACTGAAGAAAGACAATATGGCATAGGGGCCTGGATTTTTCACTGGGTCTTTCCACGTCGAATGTGGCAAAAACATCATCTATGGTTAACGCAATTAAAAAAAATGGCGGAAAGCTATCCTCCGCCATCAAAAATAATTAACTCTCAAAAATATGGGTTGAAGTAAATAGAATTATCAAGCGATATAAAATTTTTACTTTTCCAATTAGTTTTATTTTTTTATTTAGTAATAGAGAAAAACGAATTTGAGTTGCCATGTATTAAACCCTATTTCAACCAAACATAGTTTTTTAAGTAAACGACTAGGCTTAAGCCTAGTCATATGACTATGTTTAAGGAAAGAAAATGGAAACAATTCATGTTGTCACAGAGGTCCAAAGAAGAAGGCGTTTTTCAGTAGAGCAAAAGATTCGTTGTGTGCTAGAAACCAAGCAACAAGGCATTACAGTCTCCCATATTGCATGAAAGTATGGCAAAGCGCTGGAGAAAAAGTAAATCTAAATTTGGTTAAAAATCGATTGCAGCTGATGATGGAATTATTTCAAAAAAATATTATGAATTGGAAAAAATGGGTTAAATCTGAGAAGATAAATACAAATAAATAAAAAAGGGTGAAATGCAACACCACCTAATAGAGAGTATTTTGTATGTTTTATGGTACGTACGAATAAAAAAAGCCCGCAAGGGCTTTAATTATGTTGTATGACCTGAGACATACTTTACACTTTATACCGGACACATACTTTACAGTTTTAGGCATAAGGAGGGCCAACTTATGCCATGGAATGAAATTACAAAGATGGATGAAAAACTTAAATTTGTGTCTCGTTTTTTAGATGGGGAGAAGATCTCTCGACTATGTGAAGAGTTTGGTATTTCCCGAGTGACTGGTCATAAGATCATTGATCGTTATAAAGAATCTGGTTTAGAGGGGTTTAATGACCGAAGCAGAAAGCCTTCTCGACAAGCTAATCGCTTGCCATTCCAAGTCGAGCAATTGATTGTGAATGTTAAAAAAGAGTTTCCTAATTGGGGAGCTCCGAAGATCAGGGAGCGAATCCACACCCATTACTCAGAGATAACTTTACCCGCAAAAAGTACCGTACATGCAGTACTTGATCGACATGGTTTGGTTCGAAAGAAGCGCCAAAGGCGCCACCCTAAGTTAGAAGGAACGGCCCTGTTTGATGCTCAGCAACCCAATGCTTTGTGGTGTACCGATTACAAAGGTGAGTTCATGATGGGTAATAAGAAGTACTGCTATCCTTTGACTGTCACTGATTATTCCACCCGGTTCTTGATCTGCTGCGAAGGACTGGAGAGTACTCAACAAGCACAAGCGTTTACAGTATTTGAACGGTTATTTAAAGAATATGGCTTACCGAATAGCATTCGTTCCGATAATGGCGTGCCGTTTGCTAGCGCAAACGCACTCTATGGCCTGAGTAGCTTATCTGTCTGGTGGTTACGATTAGGCATTGGTATCGAGCGGATTAAGCCAGGCAATCCTCAACAAAACGGTCGACATGAACGGATGCATCTCACCCTTAAACAAGCTACGACCAAACCACCTGGGATGAACCTTCTTCAACAACAAGACAAGTTCGAAGACTTCATCCAAGAATATAACTATGAACGACCCCATCACGCCCTAGCAATGAAGAGGCCAGCCGATTTATATCAGCCTTCCAACAGAAAATATGAAGGACTCCCAGATGTTATCTATCCCTTCCATGACAAGACCGTCACGGTAACGACTTGCGGTCGAATCTGTTTAGATAACAAGAAAATCCATCTCAGTACCGTCTTTGCCGGGCAAGATGTAGGACTGCGACAAGTGGAAGAAGAAGTATGGTTAGTGAGTTTTATGGATTACGATATAGGTTACTTTGATATGGAATCTCGAAAAATAAGTGCTATCGAGAATCCTTTTGGTCCCAAAGTAATCGGGATGTGATCGGAAAAGTGTAAAGTATGTGCCCGGTACATTGTGTAAACAATGTGACCGGGTCATACCCCTAAGTATGTTGGCGGAGCGGACGGGACTCGAACCCGCGACCCTCGGCGTGACAGGCCGATATTCTAACCAACTGAACTACCACTCCAATTGTACT
>CANFME010000082.1 GCA_947448305.1 Burkholderiaceae bacterium | reverse complement strand
AAAGTTATCTTGAAAAAATTTTTATTTTGGAACAGATGAGGCGTTTTTATCAGCTTCCTTAGGCGCTTCAACAGACTTCGAATCAACTGACTTATCTTCTGCTTTATCCGCTGGTACAACAATGATTGGATTGGATAAAACACCAGCATCTTTAGGTTGACTATTTCCTATATAACTAATCATTAATGTCGTTATAAAGAATGCTGCAGCAAGGATTCCAGTAGTTCTTGATAAGAAATTAGATGACCCGGTTGATCCGAAAATACTACCTGAAGCCCCAGAGCCAAAAGCAGCACCCATGTCAGCTCCCTTACCCTGTTGAATTAAGACCAGTCCAATAACTCCGATTGCAGCTATGATTTGTACAACCATTAAAATTGATTTCATCCACTCCATATATCCCTACTTTCCTATTTACTATTTAACCTAGATAAACAAATTGCTAAAAATTCAGCGGATATCAACGAGGATCCTCCAACTAATAATCCGTCAATATCTGGCATCTCCAAAAGATCTTGTGCATTATCAGCTTTTACACTTCCACCGTAAAGTATCGACACTTTTTCAGCACATAACTCGCCATAATTCTTTAAAACTCCACGAATAAACTCATGCGCTTCTTGAGCTTGATCCACCTTCGCCGTAAGACCGGTTCCAATTGCCCAAATAGGCTCATAAGCGAATACTACATCAATGATGTCACTCTTTAAACAATCGATCACACTCTGAATCTGTTGTTGAATCACCGCATTCATCTTGCCAGAATCTCGCTCGTCAAGTGTTTCTCCAACGCAAATAATGGGAATCAACCCACTAGCAAGCGCTGTCTTTGCTTTTAAAGCAACTAACTCGTTCTTTTCCTGATGTCGAACTCTTCTTTCAGAGTGTCCGACGAGTGTATAACGGCAGCCAAATTCTTTGAGCATTTGACCGGAAATCTCCCCGGTATATGCTCCAAAAAATTGTTCCGAAACATCTTGACCACCAAACAGAATAGGCAAATCACTCATCAAGCCATTAAGTTGCTGCAAGTAAATTGCAGGTGGGCATAAAATAATTTCACGATCATGCCACTGAACTTCCTTTAAACCTAAAGAAAGTTCTGACATCATCACTTCATTAAATGCCCAATTACCATTTAATTTCCAATTCGCAACAATTAACTTCTTACGCATTAGATACCCTGATTACTGTTCCGAACTTGATTGAGTTGGTGGAACTTCTGGAGTAATTTCTGCCTTTGGAGCTTGTTGAGTCACAGGAGGTAACGGTCCACCTTCTTCAGGACTGAGTGCCTTCATGGACAGTTTCAAACGCCCTCTTTCATCAGCTGCAAGCAGTTTGACTTTAACAATCTGTCCTTCTTGCAAGAAATCTTTTACTTCTTTTACTCTTTCATGAGCAATTTCAGAAATATGGAGTAATCCGTCTTTACCTGGAAGAATATTAACTAGAGCACCGAACTCAAGAATTTTAACGACTGGGCCTTCGTAAATTTTACCAACTTCAGCTTCAGCAGTAATACCTTCAATCATACGTTTTGCTTCTTCCATACCAGTAGCACTTGTAGAAGCAATCGTGACAGTTCCATCATCTTTAATATCAATAGAACATCCAGTTTCTTTAGTAATTCCTTGAATGGTTGCACCACCTTTACCAATCACTTCACGAATTTTATCAGGGTGGATTTTGATAGTTACCATACGTGGAGCATGCTCAGAAAGTTCTGTTCTGATTGCTGACACTGATTCTTGCATCTTTGACAAAATATGCAATCTACCTTCTTTGGCTTGCTCAAGAGCAACTTGCATAATTTCTTTAGTAATACCTTGAACTTTAATATCCATCTGGAGTGCAGTTACCCCATTTGCTGTACCAGCTACTTTAAAGTCCATATCACCTAAGTGATCCTCGTCACCTAAAATATCAGTTAATACTGCAAAGCGGTTACCATCTAAAATCAACCCCATTGCAACACCAGCAACATGCGCCTTAACAGGCACGCCTGCGTCCATCAAGGCTAAACAACCACCGCATACAGAAGCCATTGATGATGAACCATTTGATTCTGTAATTTCAGATACTAAACGAATGCTGTATGCAAACTCGTCACTTTTCGGTAATACGGGAATTAATGCACGCTTTGCTAAACGACCATGACCAATTTCGCGGCGCTTTGGACTACCAACACGTCCTGTTTCGCCAGTTGCAAATGGAGGCATGTTGTAGTGGAACATGAAACGATCACGGTATTCACCATCAAGGGCGTCGATAATTTGTTCATCTTTAGCAGTACCTAAAGTAGCGACTACCAATGCCTGAGTTTCACCACGCGTAAAGAGTGCTGAACCATGGGTGCGAGGTAAAACACCTGTTCTAATTTCGATTGGACGAACTGTTCTAGTATCACGTCCATCAATACGTGGTTCGCCACTTAAAACTTGACTACGAACGATTTTTGATTCCAATGCAAACAAGATATTGCCAACTGCTACTTCGTCGACTTCACCCTCTTGAGCAAGTTGCGTCATTACAGAAGATGTAACTTCTTTTAATTTTGCAGAACGAGCTTGTTTTTGACGAATCTGATATGCATCTCTCATCGCTTGCTCAGCAATTGTATTAACGCGTGCAATTAACTCCTCATTTTTTGCTGCTGGAGTCCAATCCCACTCAGGTTTTCCTGCATCTTTTACTAAATCTTGAATTGCATTAATTGCAATTTGAGCTTGATCATGTCCATAAACTACTCCACCTAACATGATGGCTTCAGATAACTCATGCGCTTCTGACTCTACCATGAGAACAGCAGTTTGAGTTCCAGCAACAATTAAATCGAGTTGACTATCCAACTGCTCAGTACGAGTTGGGTTCAATAAATATTCACCATCTTTATAACCAACACGAGCTGCGCCAAGAGGCCCATTAAAAGGAATACCGGAAACTGCTAATGCTGCCGAAGCTCCAAGTAAAGCAACAATATCGGAAGGTACTTCTGGATTGATCGACATTACATGAATTACGATCTGGACTTCATTGTAAAAATCTTCAGGGAAAAGTGGGCGAATTGGACGATCGATCAGGCGTGAAATTAAAGTTTCACCTTCAGATGGACGACCTTCACGACGGAAAAAACCTCCAGGTATTTTTCCAGCAGCATATGTTTTTTCAACATAATCTACTGTTAATGGAAAGAAGTCCTGTCCAGCTTTTGCTTTTTTAGCTCCAACCACTGTTGCAAGAATAACTGTTTCATCCATATCAACCAAAACTGCACCGCCTGATTGACGCGCAATTTCACCAGTTTCCATGCGAACTGTGTGTTTTCCCCATTGAAAAGTTTTTGTAACTTTATTAAACATACTCATTATTTTTCTCCAATAAATATAGATGTATGAACGCCATACAACTATCGCCGTAGTAAAAGTGCTACGACATCACCAGAGTAGAACTATTTCTTAGGAAAAATATTAGAAAAGGGCATGCCATTCCATAGATTGTTTGACTGAAACAATCTATGGAATGACACATACCCAATGATTTCCAAATTTATAGACTACTCATTTACTACAGTTTTAACTACCAACAAAACAATAATGCCCGCTTTTTAATGCGGGCATATTGCGATTTACTTACGTAAACCTAATTTCTCAATCAAAGTGCGATAACGATTTAAGTCTTTACCTTTTAGATAGTCCAGCAATCTACGACGGCGAGAAACCATCTTCAACAAGCCACGACGGCTATGGTGATCTTTTGCATTGGACTTAAAGTGGGGAGTTAAATCATTAATGCGAGCAGTCAATAAAGCTACTTGAACTTCTGGACTACCCGTATCATTTTCAGCACGTGCATGCTCTTTAACAATACTTGCTTTTGCTTCTGTATTTACAGACATTTGTAACTCCTAACTTGCGAACACTGCAGCTTATCAATCAAAATAAGAGTAAACCGCGTAATGTGTCGTGATTATAAAAAGCTAACCTATTTCAGATTAGCCTCTTATTATATCAAGATTGAAAACTTATTTCACTAAATTCTTCTTATGGTGTTTTAAGATGAGGTTTGAGCGTTCATTTTTTGTTGCGATGGATCATACAGCCTATTTAAAGCGGCCAAATAAGCCTTTGCTGAGGCCGCAACAATATCCGGATCAGTGCCAACTCCATTCACAACTCGACCACCTTTAGATAGTCGAACGGTCACTTCACCTTGCGACTGCGTACCTGTGGTGATGGCATTTACAGAGTAAATTAATAAATCTGTACCACTTTTTGCTTGTAATTCAATCGCATTAAATGTTGCATCTACCGGACCATTGCCATGAGCTTCTGAAATATGTTCCTGACCAGCATGTTTTAAGATAATCTTAGCAAAGGGTTGCTCTCCAGTTTCTGACTTTTGAGACAAAGAAATAAATTGATAAAAATCTTCATCAATATTTTGCTCTGCAGAAGAAACAATAGACATAATGTCTTCATCAAAAATTTCTGATTTTTGATCAGCTAAAGCTTTAAATTTTGCAAATGCTTCATTTACATCGGCTTCAGATTCCATGCTAACGCCAAGTTCTTGCAATCTCTGTTTAAAAGCGTTTCTGCCAGAAAGTTTTCCTAAAACAATCTTATTCGCACTCCAACCAACATCTTCAGCACGCATAATTTCATAAGTATTTCGAGCTTTCAAGACGCCATCTTGATGAATACCTGAGGCGTGTGCAAAAGCATTTGCACCAACAACCGCTTTATTGGGTTGGACAACAAAACCTGTTACTTGCGAGACCATTTTTGAACTAGCCACAATTTGACTAATGTCAGTGCCAACGGTTAGGTTAAAGTAGTCTTTTCGCGTCTTAATTGCCATTACTACTTCTTCCAAGGCAGTGTTACCAGCTCGCTCACCTAATCCGTTAATAGTGCACTCAATCTGCCTTGCCCCGCCAATATGCACACCGGCTAATGAGTTAGCGACAGCCAAGCCAAGGTCATTATGGCAATGGACAGACCAAATGGCTTTATCTGAATTCGGGATTTTATTACGTAAATCTAAGATAAATTCACCGTATAACTCTGGAATTGCATAGCCCACAGTATCAGGCACATTAATGGTTGTTGCCCCTTCTTTAATTACTGCTTCAAGCACTTGATATAAAAATTGAGGGTCAGAGCGATAGCCATCTTCTGGAGAAAACTCAATATCATCCGTGAAGTTGCGAGCAAATCGAATTGACTGTATCGCCTGCTCGAGCACCTGCTCCCTCGTCATACGAAGTTTCATCTTCATATGCAACTCACTAGTCGCTAAGAAAACGTGAATTCTTTTGGAATTAGCCCCTGCGATAGCCTCAGCTGCTCTGGCAATATCCTTATCATTTGCTCTAGCCAAAGAACAAATTGTTGAATCTTTTACTGCTGCTGCCACAGCTTTGATTGCCTCAAAATCCCCAGGAGAGCTAGCTGCAAAACCTGCCTCAATAACGTCAACTTTAAGCCTTTCAAGTTGTCTAGCAATACGGACTTTTTCTTCTTTGGTCATCGATGCACCAGGGGATTGCTCACCATCACGTAATGTGGTGTCAAAAATAATTAATTTTTCTGTTGCCGATTGATTCATAAAGATCTCCTCAAAGTTCCAAGCTCAAAAATAAAAACCCCAGCTATTAGCTGGGGTTGGTGATGATTAGTTGCGATTATTTGTTACCCAAGCGCATTCTCACGAACCCCAAATTGATGGTTCAGTTTCAGAAGGTTTAGTAATAATAATGTAGAAAATTTAGTATTCATGTAAATATAATACACCTAATTAAAAGAGATGTCATTTGTCAAAAAATTAGTTTATACGATAATTTTGGATTTTCATTTTTTCCAAGCCAACCAAGCCCATCTTATGTAGCCTGATAGAGCATAAATAATAAATAAACAAAATAATATTAACGGTGGATCGCTTGAAATTAGAACAAAAGCTAAGATAACTAATAACATGACACCAAATGGCACCTTATATTTGATATCTAAAGCCTTACCACTGTAAAACATAACATTGGAGACCATGGTGGTACCAGCATAAATAGTTAGGAAAAACATCGTCCACGGAATTGCATAGGAATTTACAGGTAATTTATTGTCCTCAGCTAACCATACAAATCCTGCAATAATCGATGCTGCTGCAGGGCTTGGCAATCCCTGGAAAAAACGCTTATCAACAACCGTCGTAGAAATATTAAAACGGGCCAATCGTAATGCCGCACCCGCGCAATATACAAAAGCGGCCAACCACCCCCATCTGCCGAGTCCCTTTAAAGACCATTCATAAGCCACAAGTGCAGGAGCAACCCCAAAAGATACCATGTCAGCCAATGAATCATATTGCTCACCAAAGGCACTTTGAGTATTGGTCATTCTAGCGACTCGTCCGTCCATTCCGTCAAGAACTAAGGAGCAAAAAATAGCAATTGCGGCCATTTCCCACTTTTGGTTCATCGCTTGAACAATCGAAAAGAATCCAAAAAATAATGCCGCAGTAGTAAATGCATTGGGCAATAAATAGATTGCCTTGCTTCTAGGTCGCGCTGGAAAGAAGTCCTCAACATCAGGCTGAGATGTTGAATTAAGCTCGATTTGCTGCCTTTTTTGACGACTTCGACTAAAAATTTTAGGGCGAATGTGTTTCGCTTTTTTAATCATTTTAGATGAATCGCTCATCAGTCTAAATTTGGAATAATCGCCAACAATGAAGATGTTGCAGAAACCTTGTCACCAACTGAAACTAGAGGCTCAGCATCCAAAGGCAAATAAACATCAACCCTTGATCCAAATCGGATAAACCCATAACGTTCACCCTTTTTAACCACGTCACCAACTCTTGCATAACAAAGAATTCTTCTAGCAATTAAACCAGCCACCTGTACCAGAGTTACCGTGTGTCTACCAGTATTAATGACCATTGCATTACGTTCATTCTCCAATGATGCTTTATCAAAGTCTGCATTGACAAATTTGCCCGGAAAATACTCGATCTTAGTGATACGGCCATTCACTGCAATACGATTTGAATGGACATTAAACACGTTCATAAATATACTAATTTTTAGCGCCGGTCTTTGAGCGTAGGGGTCTTCCGTTTTCTCGACGATGATGACCCGACCATCTGCTGGAGCTAAAACAGCATTTTCTGCAATTGGCAAAAGCCTTTGTGGATCTCTAAAAAACTGTAAAACGAAAAGGAAAACAATCCAAAATGGCCATGCATACACCATCCCTGCAAAATAAGTTAATAAAAGAACAATGAGGCCAATGCCAAACAAAAATGGCCAACCTTCTTTTGCGATGATGGGATGGTTATATGTCATGTATTTTTAGAGTCTTCTTTATTTAGTTCTTTGATTGATCAACTAACTTGTTTTTTGCAATCCATGGCATCATGGCACGAAGTTTGCTACCAACTTGCTCAATCTGATGCTCAGAATTTAAACGACGACGTGAGATCAATGTAGGAGCGCCTGCACGATTTTCTAAAATGAAACTCTTCGCATATTCCCCAGTTTGAATGTCCTTCAAAACATCGCGCATTACTTGCTTAGTTTCTTCAGTAACAATTCTTGGTCCCGTTACATATTCACCATATTCTGCATTATTTGAAATTGAGTAATTCATGTTAGCGATACCACCCTCATAAATCAGATCAACAATCAATTTCAATTCATGCAAACATTCAAAATAAGCCATCTCTGGTGCATAACCTGCTTCAACTAAAGTTTCGAAACCAGCTTTAATTAACTCAACAGCGCCACCGCATAAAACAGCTTGCTCACCGAACAAGTCCGTCTCAGTTTCTTCACGGAAATTGGTTTCGATAATTCCAGCACGACCACCACCATTTGCAGTTGCATAGGAAAGAGCGATATCTCTAGCAGCGCCAGACTTATCTTGATAAACAGCGATTAAATGCGGTACACCACCACCTTGTGCATAGGTTCCACGAACTGTATGGCCAGGTGCTTTAGGCGCAATCATGATTACATCGATATCTGTTCTAGGAATAACTTGGCCATAATGAACATTAAATCCATGAGCAAATGCTAAGGCTGCACCTGGTTTAATATTTTCAGCAACTTCATTTTTATATACTTCAGCTATCTGTTCGTCTGGCAATAACATCATGACGATATCAGCGCCTTTAACTGCTTCAGCAACTTCTTTAACATTTAGTCCGGCATTAACAGCTTTATTCCATGACGCTCCACCCTTACGAAGTCCTACCGTAATATTTACACCTGAATCATGTAAATTTAAAGAATGTGCATGACCCTGTGAACCATAACCAATGATGGTTACTTGTTTACCTTTAACTAGAGATAAATCCGCGTCTTTATCGTAAAAAACTTTCATAAAAATTCCTATTAATATTTGTTTTAATAATTAACTACAACCAAAGATTACTAATCGGTTAGACTCGTAAAATTCTTTCACCACGACCGATTCCTGAAGCGCCTGTCCTAACAGTTTCTAAAATCGAAGACTTATCAATTGCTTCAATAAATGCATCTAATTTAGAAGAGTCACCCGTTAGTTCAAGTGTGTAGCTTTTGTCAGTTACGTCAATAACCCGACCTCTGAAAATATCAGCTGTTCTTTTCATCTCTTCACGTTCCTTACCAACTGCGCGCACTTTAATTAACATGAGTTCGCGTTCAATATGTGAACCTTCACTGAGATCATATACTTTTACAACTTCTACCAACCGATTTAGATGTTTTGTAATTTGTTCAATCACTTCATCAGAGCCGTTAGTAACAATTGTCATTCTGGATAAGGACGGGTCTTCAGTAGGGGCAACAGTCAAACTTTCAATGTTGTAACCTCTAGCAGAAAACAAACCTACGACTCTTGACAATGCTCCTGGTTCATTTTCGAGCAAAACTGAAATGATATGTCTCATTCCTTATCCTCCCCGCCAAGCAACATTTCAGTAATTCCTTTACCAGCTTCAACCATTGGCCATACGTTTTCTGTAGGGTCTGTTTGGAAATCCATGAAAACTGTTCTATTTTTGAGTTTTAAGGCCTCTCTTAAAGCACCTTCTACATCTGATGTTTTTTCGATTCGCATACCAACGTGACCATAGGCCTCAGCTAGTTTGACAAAATCAGGCAAAGAATCCATGTAGGAGTGAGAGTAACGCTTGCTATAACTTAATTCCTGCCACTGACGCACCATACCTAAATAGCGATTATTTAAGGAAATAATCTTGATTGGTGTTTCATATTGTAGACAAGTAGAAAGTTCCTGAATACACATCTGGATTGAACCTTCTCCAGTAATTGTGCAAACTTCTTCATTTGGAAATGCTTTTTTTACACCCATTGCATAGGGAAGACCAACGCCCATAGTTCCTAAACCACCAGAATTAATCCAACGACGTGGTTTATTGTATTTGTAAAACTGAGCAGCCCACATTTGGTGTTGACCAACATCAGAACAAATAAAAGCATCACCATTCGTCAGTTTACAGAGCGTTTCAACGACATATTGAGGCTTAACAATCTCTGATTTGCGATCAAATTTTAAACAATCAGTTTTACGCCACTCGTTAATTTGAGCCCACCAATTTTGTAAACTTTCTTTATTTTTATAACCCCCAGATGCTCGAATCTGGGCAATCATATCGACCAATATCTCTTTTAAATTTCCTACGATCGGAACATCAGCGCGAACTCTTTTTGAAATAACTGATGGGTCGATATCAATATGAATTACTTTTCTTGGAACGCTCATGAAGTGGCCAGGATTACCGATTACACGGTCATCAAATCTTGCGCCGATGGCGATAACAACATCCGAATGTTGCATCGACATATTTGCTTCGTAAGTACCATGCATTCCAAGCATACCCACAAATTGTGGGTTAGTGCCAGGAAAACCACCTAGCCCCATCAAAGTATTCGTGACAGGAAATCCAAGTAACTCAGCAAACTCTTTTAACTCTTCAGAGGCATTTGCAAGAATTACGCCGCCACCAGTGTAAATGTAGGGCTTTTTCGCCTCAAGCAACATACCAACTGCTTTTTTAATTTGCCCAGAATGACCTCTTACAACTGGGTTGTAAGAACGCATTTCGATTTCTTTAGGGTATATATAAGCAGCTTTTTGGAATGAAATATCCTTAGGGATATCGATTACTACTGGACCTGGACGGCCAGTTCTAGCGATGTGAAATGCCTTTTTAATTGTCAGTGCTAAATCCTTAGCATTTTTCACTAAAAAATTATGTTTAACGATCGGGCGAGTAATACCAACTGTGTCGCACTCTTGAAAAGCGTCCTCACCAATCATGTGGGAGGGTACGTTTCCGGTAATGACTACAAGTGGAATTGAATCCATGTAGGCAGTTGCAATACCAGTTACAGCATTTGTAACTCCAGGACCGGAGGTAACTAAAGCGACGCCAACATTTCCTGTTGCACGCGCATATCCGTCAGCAGCGTGCACGGCACCTTGCTCATGACGCACTAAAATATGTTCAAACTTATCTTGTTTGTGAATCTCATCATAAATATATAAGACGGAACCACCTGGATAGCCCCACACAAATTCAACATTCTCTTCAGCTAACGCGCGAACAAGAATTTCAGCCCCAATCATTACTGGCGCATTGGCAAGCTCTTCTTCGGTAGGGCTATGATTTGAGTGAGGGAGTACTACTTCGTTTATAGAGTTCATTTTTTTAAAAGTCCTTTGCAATTTTCGGCAAAAAATTGTTTGGTCTGCCCGTATTCATGCTTTTGACCTGACTTAGGGCGGCTAGTGCTTGTTAGGTTCCAATCCATCTTTTGAAAGGTTAGTACAAGCGAACTGTAAATTATATTACAGTTCAATGATTTTTATCTACAATTATTCGCAATGCAGTCTAAAATCTTAATATGGCTTCAAACAAAGAACTTTCCGATTTTCTAATCTCTAGTGAAAAACGCGCCTTTAAACAGGTGCTTTTTGCTGTTCGGGATGAGGATGCAGCTTT
>CANFME010000081.1 GCA_947448305.1 Burkholderiaceae bacterium | reverse complement strand
TACGCCCTTAGGCAGTTCATACTGCGTGTTAGGGACGCAATTCCCCTATGCGAGCCGTAGTTTACTGTTGGACGGCGACATTGACTCCACAATTCCTTATTAGGAATAAAAGTCAATTGATTTATCAACGGCTCACGTTTCAAGACTTCATATCCAAGTAAACACTCGCATAACCCACAAAACTTAATAACCAAATTTCCTAAATTTTCATCAAATTTTCCAAAGCGTGTGAAGAGCTTCTTCATCTTTTGTTTACCTAGGTAATTAGGATATGCTAGATTAATCATTATTTTAGGCAAACCAAAAATGGCACAATACATTTTTCATGAATACGTTTTCTATCTTTTATTTGCTCTAGTGATTACTCCAAGAATCACTCCTTGGGTTTTAGTTTTATTTTTTTTATATATTCAAGTAAAACCAAATGGGCCTTGTGACGGCTCTTGGTGTGGACTCACTGAGACTGTTGAGTACTTATTGTTAATTCCAATTGCTATGTTTTTAGGTGTTATCTTTTATTTAGTAATCAATTTACAAGGCGGAAGGATAAGAAAATTTTTTATTCAGAGCTATGCAGGATTGACTTCTTCCCAGTTTCAACAATTGGAGGCCAGTGAGACAGTTGCTTTAAATATTTTGCAACGATTGGCAGTATCTTGGCGATTGGGACTTTTATTTTATGCGGGTTTATGGATTTTAAATAATGTTAGTGATGAAATTAGTCGTTTTGCCAACAAGCTATCCGGTTAAGGGAATATTGTTGCAGAGTAAAAAGGTCTTAAATTATTAAGTAATTGAGAAAAAATTAAATAAAAGTCTTCTGAATGTAGTTAAAGCTTGAAGCAATCTTCAAAATTGCATTAAATCTTTTGCCACTTCAATTTCGCCTTTGAAATACTGGGCCGCTTCAGTCTTATAACGCGCATAATCATCTTTCGGAATAACAGATGGCAATAAGTGCGTCATGATTAGCTTTTTAACTCCAGCTCTGCTAGCCATTTCACCTACCTGCTTTGGTGTCATATGCTCATCCACCATATGCTTAGTCCAATCTTCCTTTTGACTTTGGGTTCGTGCTTGCCAAGTACCATTTTTTTCCATGACCGCAATAACTTCTTCTACTTTACCAACTTCAGCAACGAGGACATCACAATTTTTAGCAAGTTGTTCTACTTCTTTAGATGGTCCAGTGTCCCCAGTAAAGACATAGCAAGTATTTTTTGTATCAAATCGATAAGCAAAAGACTGGTGTTTTGAGGCAGCATCTGTAGACAAATTGTAGTGTGAGTTTTGCACAGCCGTGACCTTAATATTTTGATCTTGGTAGATGAGTCCTGCTGATTTATCATGACCAACAAAAACCTTTTCTAAAGGAACAACTTTCCCCTCGGTAACTCTTATTTGAGAATCTTCAGTCATATACTGAATCGCTCCTTTCACCACTGCCTGAGTACCAACCGGACCATAGACATCAATTGCTGTTCGCTTTGCAAATTGCCATGCATTATCTAAAAAAGTCGCCAGACCTGCCATATGATCATTATGTTGGTGAGTAATAAAGATTTGGTTAACCTTCATAAAACTAATCCCAGTTTCAGCTAATCGACGGGAGACTCCATCACCCATATCGATTAAATAGGGTTGATCGTTAACTACCAAAACATTGGACGATTGAGCACGATCAGCTCTTGGTAGTGGCCCACCTGCAGTACCTAACGTAATCAGTTTAGTTTCGTTATTTTGTGCGAAGACCAATCCAGAAGTTAACAAGGTTAAAAAAAGGATCATAAGTTTTTTAAGCAACATGTCTAGAAGATCTCCAAAAGTTTTTTTATTTTTATTCAGAAAATCCTATATTAACTGAATTTAAAGCAGTGGTCATTGCAGGGCGACAATCACAAAGTTTTACACTTTATGTAAAACTTCTTCAATTTTTAGCATTAATTTTTTTTTAACCAGTCATTTCTTTACTGAAGCTTTTTAGAATGAGATACCATAAAGCTTTTACATTCTCATGTATTGATTAATTAAAGGTCAGTCCGATGTTAAGTGATATTGAAATTGCCCAGCAGGCAAAAATGTTAAAGATTGCTGATATTGCGAAGAACTCTTTAGGCATTCCCGAAGATGAAATAGAGTCTTTTGGCAAGTTCAAGGCAAAAATTTCACTATCTTATTTGAATAGTTTAAAAAGTAAAAAAGATGGCAAGTTAATTCTCGTTACTGCCGTTAGTCCAACACCTGCCGGTGAAGGTAAAACAACGACGACTGTTGGTTTGGGGGATGCCCTCAATTACATTGGCAAAAAAGCCATGATCTGCTTGAGAGAGCCATCCTTAGGTCCAGTATTTGGTATGAAGGGTGGAGCAGCTGGCGGTGGTTTAGCGCAAATTGTCCCGATGGAAGATATCAACTTGCACTTCACCGGCGACTTCTCTGCGATTGCATTGGCTCATAATTTATTGGCAGCAATGATTGATAACCATATCCATCATGGAAATTCTTTAGAAATTGATGTGCGTCGTGTTCAGTGGAAACGTGTAGTGGATATGAATGACCGTGCCTTGAGATCCTTAACGGTTGGATTGGGCGGGGCTCCAAATGGTTATCCACGTCAAGATGGATTTGATATTGTGGTTGCGTCAGAAGTCATGGCCATTTTTTGCTTGGCAAAATCAATAGAGGATTTGAAAAAGCGCTTAGGGGAAATTGTTGTTGCCTATACTCATAACCATAAACCTGTTCTAGCAAAAGACCTAAAAGCGCACGGCGCAATGACCGTTCTTTTAAAAGATGCATTGGCTCCAAATTTAGTTCAAACTTTAGAAAATAACCCAGCATTTGTGCATGGCGGACCATTTGCAAATATTGCTCATGGTTGTAATTCTGTTATTGCCACGCAGGCCGCTCTGAAGATGGCTGATTATGTGGTGACTGAAGCAGGTTTTGGTGCAGACTTAGGTGCAGAAAAGTTTATTGATATAAAGTGCCGCAAATCTGGACTGAGGCCATCAGCCGTAGTGATTGTAGCCACCGTAAAAGCGATGAAATATCATGGCGGTAAAGATTTAGCAAACATCAATGAGGAAGATATTCCAGCTCTGGATATTGGGCTCGTGAATTTGGAACGCCATGTGCAAAACATCACTGAGGTCTATAAATTACCTTGCATTGTGTCGATTAATCAATTTACAAGTGATACTCCAGTAGAAATTGAATTAATTAAAAAAAGAATGCAGAAGTTAGGAGTCCAAGTCGTATTAGCCTCGCATTGGGCTGAGGGTGGTAAGGGTGCGGCAGACCTAGCTAAGTTAGTTGTTGATTTATGCGAGACAGATAGTCAGCAGATGATTTATGTTTACGAAGATGAAGATACTTTGTGGGAAAAAATTAATAAAATTGCCAAGAAAGTTTATCGAGCAAGTGAGGTAAATACAAACTCCGCAGTCAAGGCTCAGATTGATCATTTGCAAGCTCAGGGTTACGGACACTATCCGGTTTGCGTTGCTAAAACGCAGAGTTCGTTTTCAACCGATCCTAAATCTCGTGGTGCCCCAGATAACCACGTCATTACTGTTCGTGAAGTACGCCTGGCTGCCGGTGCTGAATTTATAGTGATGGTGTGTGGAGATATCATGACGATGCCTGGTTTACCTAAGGCGCCATCAGCAGAGAAAATAGATTATGTTGATGGCAGGGTAGTGGGTTTGTTTTAACCAAACTTACGATGTTGATCGGATTATTAGGCAATGGAAATTTCTTTTCCAACCTTCATAATGTATTGAAGTTGGACTTAAACATCCTATACCTTGTAGCTAGTTTAAGTTCAGTTGAACTTCCCTTCCATAGTCTTTACTAAATTTACTTCGTAATCATGAATCAATTTTCTGAAGTACTTGTAAACATCTTCCATTTTGATATTTAAAAGGACACTAGAAAAACCTTCGTCATTTTTATCAAGTGGCATGATTCCAGTCACCACGCTTTTAAAACGCTCTGGATCTTTATCTCTTAAAGGTTGGTAAGTATTGATTACTGCAATAATTTGCTCAATGGAATAGCCTTGATCTCTAGTTAATATCATTAAGTCATAAATATCACGTGACTTAATACGATCATAAACAACAATACTTTTCATGACAAAAAGTCCATCAACACCAAGAACGTTGAAGCCTTGTTTAGAGACATTCAGTTTTGGAGCTGACTTCAAAAAATCAATTTATTGTTTTGGCCTATCTTTTTTATTTCTTGAATGAAACGTAACTTTTGCACCATCAATCAAATAGTCTTGAATGTGGTTGTCTAAATTATCTGAGGTATTGATTTTGAATTGTCGTGAACTAAATCTTTGTATATTTAAAATTTTTAATTTGACTTATACGAAAAGCTATAGACTAATTGAATCTCTAGCGTTGCCCAACTTAAAAAGATTGAGTACTAATGAAATCTAGGAATCTCAAAGAGTCGATAATTCTCATTGAGCTTTGGTCCAAAAAATTCAAACAATTCCGCGATACGATCCACCATCGACTTGGATATTTTGTCCGCTAATAAAAGAAGCTTGTTTGCTGCATAAGTATGCACAAATATCACCAAATTCTTCCGTTGTTCCAAAGCGTTTTGCAGCAATCCCTAGTGCAATTTTGGCACGCGCTTCATCAAAACTTATATTATCAATTTTAGCTTGACGCTCAGTCATTTGTATTTGACGACCCGTATCAATTCGCTCTGGAAGTAAATTATTAATGGTGACATTATCAACCGCGACATCCCTTGATATCGCTTTACAAACCGCCGTCAGAGCAGTTCTAGCTGACGTAGACAAGCCTTGATGGGATAGGGGGGACTTGACCATTGCTGAAGTAATATTGATTATCCGTCCAAATTTTCTTTCTTGCATCCCCGCTAAAACTCCCCGAATCATGAGTACGGGAGCGAGCATATTCGACTCGAATGCTTTGAGATAGTCTTCGCGTCCCCAATCTAAAAACTTGCCAGGAGTAGGACCGGCATTATTTGTCACGAGGATGTCAGCATCAGGACAAGCACTTAAGAGTAACTTTCTACCTTCCTCAGTCGTAATATCAGCAACGACACCATGGACTTTATTGCCCGTTAAATTTTTGATTTCTTCCACAGTAGATAAAACTGTAGCTTCATTGCGACCATTGATATAAATCTCGACTCCTTCCTTTGATAATGAGAGAGCACAAGCCTTGCCAAGACCTTTTGATGAGGCACAAATAATTGCTTTTTTACCAGCGATTCCTAAGTCCATTAATTTCCCCAGATTTATTCATTTAAAGTAACATTTTTTAATACTGCTTCAATTCTTTTGGACTCTGATTTCACAAACTTATCAAAATCATTAGGATTACGTCCATCGGCTCGAAAACCCGAAGTGGTTAAAAACTCAATCATCTCTGGATCTTGCAAAACATTTTTAATTTCTTGAGCAATTTGTTGAGTGACGGGTTGAGGTGTTTTTGCTGGTGCAAACCATCCTAGCCAAGTACCTGCAATGTTTAAATCTTTTAAACCAGATTCTTGCATCGTGGGTAAACTGGGAAAATCTGGTGAACGCTGAGCGTCCGTAAACGCAACGGCACGGACTTTGCCGGAGGCAATAAAAGAATGCACAATCGTTGGCGGTAAGATCATGAAATCAACTTCACCAGAGGCCACTGCAAGCAATGCAGGTGAAGTGCCTTTGTAGGGAATATGCAGCGCGTTTAAACCCGTATATTCGGTAAATTGTGCAGAAGCCAAATGGAGGGCATTGCCTACTCCCGGTGAGGAATACGAAATCTTATTAGTTTTACCGTAGTTAATGAACTCTTGTAAATTTTTCACTGGTAAAGCGGAGTTCACAACCATTACATAACCAGTCCCCATAGCTAGATTGGTAATAGGAGCAAAATCTTTAAACACATCGTAGCCCAATTTTTTATTTAAAAGGGGATTGATAATAAATGCTGGGGTAGTGTGTAACAAGGTATAACCGTCCGCTGGTGACCTTGCAACAAATGCTGTAGCGATGGCGCCATTTGCACCGGGTTTGTTTTCCACCACAATCGTAGTTTTTAAGCGCTGTTCTAGTTTTTTAGCCATCATCCGTGCGGTCGTATCGGAGGTGCCACCTGCCTCAAAGGGGACGATCAAACGGATTGGCTTGTTAGGATAATTATCCGCAGCCAAGCCAATTGCTGGTATTAAAAAACTAGCGAGAAACAAATAGCTCTTACAGAATTGTTGAAAAGCTTTCATTGATTGTGTTCTATCTTAGCGATTGATACTTTTTAAGAAATGTTCCACCATTTCAGAACGGGTACAAACCCAAACATCTGGAGCTTGTGTTGCTATTTCTAAAATACGGTGAAAAGCACCAGCACCTGCAGGTCTACCAAAGACATGAGCATGCACGGTTGGATCAATTTTTATCGCGCGGGTTTCCCACTTGCGCACATATTCTAGCCAATCCTCAAAAATTTCAACCATGACACGTGGGGGTTGACCATGTCTCATGAACATTGGCAAATCATTCACTTCCATGGTGCCTGGCACTGCTACGATTGAAGTGTCGCCGAAGTCTACTAAGTAAGGTAAGTCATCATTTAAGGTATCGCTGTGCCACATATAACCCTCCTGGGCTAGTAATCTGGCAGTGCGAACACTTGGAGTACTTCTAGGGCTAATCCAGCCCTTTGGCTTTGAGCCAATGACATTGGCGATTAAATCTGTAGTGCGTTTGATATTATCTATCTCTTGTTTTTCATCCAAAAGTGCTGGAATGATATCCATTGCATAAGAGTGAGCAACGATGTCATGTCCTAGGCTGGCAATATGCTTTACTTCCTCAGGATATCTTTCTGCCATGATGCCGCAAACCAAAATAGAGGCTTTAACTTGGTGGCGTTCAAAAATTTCGAGAACTCGCTCTACGCCTCGGCGGTGACCGTATTCTGCCCAGCCAACAGCATTAAGATCGGGAACACCACCTTTTAGTGGATTGCCCATTGGTCCAATTCCAGGCCATGCTCCATCAGACCACCATTCATAGGCCATTCGAAATACCACCCCCATCTTTTTATTACCAGGCCACATAAAATCTGGTGGTGGGTGTATTTCTTTACCACCAGCATGAATATCAAAGGGGTGTGTCATTTACGTCTCCATTTATAGTTTTTTTAATTTAAATTAATCTAATCTTTAGTAGCCCCAAGCCACGGATTATCTACGACATCAAAAATGACTTTATCAGGACCAATAAATTTATTTTCTGAATAGCCATTGGCATTTTTAGGTCTTTTTTCAAAGCAATTCGCACCCATGGACTGTAATTCCTCGGTAACACCATCTAAGTTCTCTACTACAAATCCTAAATGATGTATGCCTCGAAAATCAATCCCGTGACCTTGATCCCAACCAAAGTGCAAAATGGCAAGACTTATCGTCCCATCACTTAAAAAAACGCCATAGGACGTCTCAGGATTAGAAAATTCTTTTCGGCCAACTTCTTCTAATGCAAATGCTTTTTTATAGAACTCCGCTGTTGCGAAGGGATCTTCTGCAGCAATTGCTATATGTCGAAGCTTGGCCATTTTCTTGAAAATTTACAAAGGTCCAAGAGTTGTCGATTCATCCTCAATCGTATTTCTTAAGATACCAATTTGTTCAATTTCTACTTCAGCGATATCGCCAGGTTTCATGAAGATTGGCGGGGTTCTGGCAAAGCCTACGCCGCCCATAGTACCTGAAGCAATAATGTCGCCAGGTTGAAGAGTGGTCCACTCTGTAATGTATTCAATAATCGCTTGAATCGAATGAATCATTTGTGATGTATTAGCCTTTTGCATCACTTGACCATTGAGTCGCATTTCGATATTTAGATTCATTGGATCAGCGATTTCATCAGCAGTGACTAACCATGGACCGATCGCACCCGTTTGTTCAAAGTTTTTACCAGGATTAATTTGACTAGAGTGACGCTGATAATCTCTTAAACAGGCTTCATTCATACAGCTATAGCCGAAGATGTAATCTAAGGTTTTATCCTTTGGTACATACCTACCAGTAGGTTTACCAATCACAATTAACATCTCTGCTTCCCAGTCGAGCATTTGTGAAACCTTTGGTCTCATAATCGGACGTAAATGTCCAGTTAACGACTCAGGCCATCGTGCAAAAATCATGGCACGGTCCGGCGCTTTGCGATTACCAATAGCACGGTTTGCCTCATCCACGTGATCGTGATAATTGAGACCCGCACAAAATATTTTTCCAGGATTCGGTACAACCGGTAAAAGATGCAAACCGTCGTAATCAAAATCGCCGTTAGACTCTTTAATCATTGACTCAGCTACTGCTTGACCATTGCCAGCAATAAAACTAATGATGTCAGGATATAGGCCGCCTAAACGAACACTTAAGTCAATCACACGTTGACCTTTTAAAACACCGTAGTGCGCTTTACCTGCGTGTAAAAATGAAACTAACTTCATGGTTGATTCCCTTGTTTTTAAAAATTGATTAAATGGAGTAATTAAGCTGCGTCGATACGGTTCTTCATTTCTTTGCGCCAAGTATCTTGGTTACTAAAACTTGGGTTATCCCGAATCAATGCTTCCGTGTGGGCATAAATCTCTTCATCTGTCTGAGACAAATCGAAAGGTTTGCCGTGGGGTTGAGCAACGTGCCAAGGCGTATCCATGTAGATTTCCAAGCCGTTACCCTCAGGATCGGCAGAGTAGATGGACCAAGCATTACCATGGGTAATTGGAGTAATGTTTGCGATGCCATTCTCAATTAGTCTCTTTTCAATGCGACGTAGATCATTTAATTCATCTACAAAAAAAGACATTTGAAATACTACGCTAGGACCACTTGCTGGATCTTTACCATCAATCAGAACTAATTGATGATGCGCATCATCTGTGCCACTCATGAAAAGAATATTTCGATTGCCAAGCCTTGGAACCTGACCTCTATCGGTCACAATCAAATCAAAGACCGAGGTATAGAACTTTTCCATTTGTTCTAAATTATCGACATACAGACCAAGATGTTTGATTTGTGGAATTTTGGCCATATTAATCTACTTTCATATTGACTGATTTTGCAACGCTTGCGTACTTTGTAATATCCGATTTGATTTTTTCAGTAAACTCTGCAGCTTTAAGAGGTAGGGAATTACATCCCATTTTGCTTAAATTGGTTTGTAAGGAATCGGTATTAGCCGCATCATTTACGGCTTTATAGTAAGCTTCTAAGATTTGCGGAGGAGTATTTGAGGATGCTGCTAAACCATACCAAAAACTTTCGTTAAAGTCCGTTAATCCACCTTCTACAAAGGTAGGAATATTGGGGAGTTGAGACATACGTTGTGCAGTTGTTACGCCGATTGCTTTTAGTCTGCCAGCTTGCACATTAGGGATGATCGTAGCAGGGGTACCAACATAGATAATCGAATCTTGTCCACTCATGACGTGGGCAACTGCTGGACCTTCTCCTTTGAACGGAATATGTGTCATCTTGATGCCAGCTTTTGCATTCATCATTTCAATGAGCATATGCGAGAAAGAGCCATTCCCGCTAGAAGCACCAAAGACACTTTGCGAATCTTTCTTTAAGGCAGCAATAAATTCAGGCATATTGTTTGCAGGAACTTTTGAGCTTGCAATCATGACAAGGGGAACTTCGCAAACTGAACCTAAGGGCTTGAGGTCTTTTAAAGGGCTATAAGAGAGCTTTTCATAAACAGCAGGATTTATAGCCATTAATGAGGTATACACCAAAATTAAATTGTAACCATCCGCTGGAGAGTTCATCAGTACATCTACACCTAAGCCACCATTGATACCAGGTTTATTGTCCACAATGACGGGCTGGCCAATTTTTTCAGATAAAGCTTGACCAATGGTTCTGCCAATCGCGTCAGCTCCACCACCGGCTACCTGAGGAATAATTAACCGAACGGGTTTGTTCGGAGTCCAAGGAGCGGTTTGGGCAAAAGCATTGAGTTGCAATAACCCAAGTAAAAATAGAACAACTATTTTATGGTTCATTATTTGTCTCGTTTTTGTAATGTAATTATTTATTTATTATGATACAAATTTTTTTAAATAGGAAACTGTTTTTGTTGCATCCCTCGAGATCTGCTTATTAACTGTGGAGTTAGTGTTTTCCCTAGTTTAAAGATTAAAACTGGATATTTTCTTCATTCTTTAAACCACCATTTTTATTCCTCAAATTGATTTAGAAGTCTTCCAGCACGGGGAGATTTTTGAAAACTTGCTCTTACTTCTTCAATTGATTTTGGGGGAAACACTTCTTTATGGGGTCGAATGGCTTCACCTATTAAAACACCTTTTTCAAAGCGAAGCGTAAGGTATTTCTTGTAAGAGTTTGTCATCCCTTGGTCTTTGCCCTTACCTTGACCAAAATTGATTTCGCCGCTAAACCAATCGGCAAATAGTGGGCCGTTCATTGCTTTGGGAAAGATATCTAATAATTTAACCTTAATAACCAATGGTTCTAGTACATCTTTGTAAATAACCCATGGTTCAGATTCAAGCTCAAGCCATTTTTCATTGAGCATTCTGACTCGTCTTTTCTTTAGGCGAGTTGGATGTTGGATATTGGCATCTAACTCAGTTAAATATAATTTACTATCTGCAATATTCCATGTACCGTTATATCCTCTTCTACACATGGTTGTAACTGATACAAATTTAGGGACATTAGGATGATGGGAGAGTGGTTGGTCATTACTAAATAACTGCTTGCCTTGGTATAGAAATCTTTCAGATGTTTGGAAAGTCATTCACAGCTCCAGATTAGTTATGTATTTTTTACCCCTATAACTAGCCTAGCATATTGACTTTCCACATTATGAAATAAATGAAATGAGTTTAATGATTTATCCAATCGTGCGGAAAACCTCGCCGTTCAGGGCGAGGATGAATAGCACGGACAGCCTGTCTGTCCTTGACGTTTCTATCTTGTTAAAATAATAAATGCTGTATATAATTACAGTATGCAACGACTTCAAGCGTATCAATTTGAGC
>CANFME010000080.1 GCA_947448305.1 Burkholderiaceae bacterium | reverse complement strand
TTTAACCAAATAATACCTCCAAGTAAGCCAATTACACTGGAAATAAATAATATAGGTAAGACATAAGAATATCCTAATATAGCCCCAAAAGCGGAAAGTAATTTGGCATCACCCATTCCAATACCGTGCTTTTTAGTAAAAAGAAAATAGAAAAAGTTCACACCCCAAATTAAAGAATAACCTAGGATTAGGCCGATAATGGACTCATCAACTTGGCAAAATCCAAAACTTGTAAAGCTACTAACTAGTAGCCCAAGGATCATTAGCGGAACTGTTAAGTAGTTAGGCAACTGCATTGTGCGAAGGTCAATGATTGCTAAGGTAATTACCACTAGAGTAATTAATAGAGAGTAAATCCAAATCAAGCTATTTCCCCTAACTTAAAGAGCGGTAAATAAAGAGCGACGACCATACCCCCAACCATCAGTCCCATAATCACTACTAAAGCTGGTTCAATCATCTCCATTAAAACATCAAGTTGTTCAGTGAGTTGACGCTCATGAAAAAGGGCTAAATATTGCAACATGTTGACCAGTCCACCAGATTCTTCACCAACCTTAAGTAATTGTAAGGTCTCACGCTTGAAAAGAAGTTGCTTAGTATCAGCCAAGACTACCGATTCATGTACTGCTTGTCCCTGAATCAGCTGACGGTATACCTCAACACTCACATCGTGCAAAAACCAATGATTGGAACATCGCGCACTAATGCGAATTGCTTTTAATAGAGGTGTGCCGGATTCCTGAAGAATGAAAATAGTAGTAGCCCAGCGTGCTAAAAGTGCATGATGAATTAAATTACCGATAACGGGTAGTTGAAGAAAAAAGCGATCAACTTGTTTTTGGATCGAAATAAAACGCCACCAAAGAAAAAAAACAAACAACAAAGTAGCAACAAAAATAAGTAAACCAAGAAAAAAGAATTCTTTTACAAATCTTGATAGTTTTAAAAGAAAATCAGTCAGAGGCGGAAGAGTTGCATTAAAGCCAGCAAATACTTGTTCAAAACTAGGGATAACCCAAATTAACATGGCGAGTAATAAACAAAAAGAGATGAATAATACACATAAGGGATAGGTAAGTGCTTTTTTTAATTGGCCTTGAATCATTTCAGATTTTTTTAAGTCCAGAGATATTTTTGTAAGAAGCGAGTTCAATTGACCAGAAAACTCACCGATTTCGACTAGGCCACAATAAAAAGCATCAAAATTCTCTTTTGACTTGCGAAGGCAAGCAGAAAAAGACTGACCTTGATGAAGCCCGTCAATAATGGGATCAAGCCAGTGTGGTGCTTGTTTTCGATGATTAAAAGGCTCTCTGATCATTTGGAGTGCTGGCACCAAGGGAACTCCAGCCTCTAGCAGGGTAACTAACTGGGTCGTAAAAAGTTGTTGTTTAGCGATTCTCATGACATGGAGCCAATCTTGCTGAGAACTTCACTAGCAGTGGTTATACCCTTTTTCACATACAGTTCACTTTGCGTCAATAATGAATTCATCCCTTGCTCTTGAGCCAGTTTGAGTAAATGATTTGAATAAACCTCATTTTCAATAGCATTTCTCATGATCGTGTCTAATTTCAAAACTTCGTGAACTGCAAATCGACCTAAATAGCGTGTGTTCTGACAGTGACTACATGAGGCATCTAGGGAGGTACAAAATGTACACCTTTTCCTTAAAAGTCGCTGCGCTGTGACGAGTAAAAGGCTTTGGGCAAGAACATCTTTTTCACATCCAAGGTATCTTAGGCGAGTAATCGTCGATACACAGCTATTGGTGTGTAGCGTAGCTAGAACTAAATGACCAGTTTGCGCCGCTTGAAGTGCGGTTTGAGCTGTAATGGAATCACGAATTTCCCCAATCATGATGATATCGGGGTCTTGCCTTAGCATGGCACGAAGCGACTTTGCAAAGTCCATGCCAGATTTTTCATTTACGGCAACTTGGTTGACCCCCGATAACATGATTTCGGGAGGATCTTCCACGGTGGAGATGTTTCTAGTGCCGTCATTAAGAAGTGCTAAAAAAGTATATAAGGTGAGCGTCTTACCACTACCTGTTGGACCAGTCACTAAAATAAGTCCTTGCGGTGCATTCAGGCAAGATTGAACCTTTAGTAACTGCCCTGGATCATAACCAAGTTGTTCAATTCGTAAATTACCATAAGCATTAGTTAATAGTCGAACAACAATTTTTTCACCATAAATCGTTGGCAAAGTGGAGACTCGACAATCAATTTTATGAATAGAGTCATTGGCTGGTTTTGCTAGCCCTAGCGTGAAATTTAAGCGACCATCTTGCGGCAAGCGTTTTTCAGCAATATCTAATTGAGCAAGCACTTTAATATGGGCACATAAATGCTCGTGATAAGTTACTTTGATGCGGCGATAGGTTCTTAAACTGCCATCAACTCGAAAACGAAGATGCGTAAATTCCTCTTGTGCTTCAATATGTACATCTGTTGCATTCTCTAGAAAGGCTTGTTCTAAGGTTTCTTGCCACAAATGAATAATTCTTTGGTCATCTTGCATTCAATATCCATATTCTTAGTTAATTAGGAGATTGAAGTGGTTGATGAATGCGAACTGTTTTAATTGATTGTTGGTCAAATTGAATAATTTCCATCACACAGCCGGCAACTTTAAGGCTGACATCATGGTCAGGGATATCTTGGAGAATTTCTAAGAGTAGGCCATTGAGAGTTCGAGGACCATCAGTGGGCAATTCAAGCCCCAATAAACGATTTAAATCTCTGAGGTTGGCTTTGCCGTTAGCTAAATAAGTGCCGTCATCTAACCATGTTGATTTATTAGCTAGACTAGGCAATGAGGTCGTGAACTCGCCAATAAGTTCTTCGACAATATCCTCTATCGTAACTAGCCCTAAAACAATACCGTACTCGTCTACGACAAGTCCGATGCGTTGCTGTAAAACCTGAAATTCCTGTATTTGTTGTAACACTTGAGTGCCACTGGGAATGAAATAGGGTTGTGCTAGTAAGCTCTTAAAATCTTGATGTTGTAAATCGTCATCACCAATCAAAGAAACAGCTTTTCGTACCGATAAAATCCCAATTACCCGATCAGGATCTTGATCAGTAGCAGGTAAGTTATGGTGATAACAAGTTTCAAGTTGATGTAAAACTTCTGGAATGGATCTCGATAAATCTAATGTTTCCATTTGTGAACGGGGAGTCATCACATCATCAACGGTAATATTTTCTAAATTAAATAGGTTTACTAAAATGTTGCGGTGATGACTTGGAATAAAGTGACTCGTCTCAAGAACAAGGCTTCTTAATTCTTCGGGTGATAAGCGGGTTTGATCACCATTTTTAGTATTCAGCCTCATTAAGCGCAGTAGTAGGGAAACAAAAATATTCACAAACCAAACAAGTGGCGTGAGGATCCAAACTAAGGGCCGAATAATCCAACTAACGGATGAGGCAATTTTGTCAGCAAAAGCTGCACCAATTACTTTAGGGGTGATTTCACAAAATATAATGATTAAAAAAGCTACCAAGGCAGTGGTAATAGATAAGACAGACCCACTATTGCCAAAAGCTTGCATGGCAATACCAGCGATTAATACGGGTACGAAGGTATTAATCACATTATTGCCAATCAGAATCACGGACAATAATTCTTCAGTGCGATTGAGTAAATTAGTGGCTAATTTAGATCCACGGTGACCATTTGCAGCACGATGTTTTAGACGATGACGATTTGCCGCCATCATACTAGTTTCTGTAATAGAGAAAAAAGCTGAGGTGGCTAACAATAAAACAACCATAGCGACTTTAGCCCACCATGGCCAGTCATCGAGCAATGAATCCATAAATTCTTTCAAAACATTAGACGAAATAAGAAATCAAATTTCTTATTCACTATATCAAAATAGGATGGCTTTAAACCGTTATTTTTGTGCAAAAGCCATCTGATTTTGTTGTCAGAAGTTACCTACAAACAGAGATGCTCTTCAAAAAATGCAAAGGTTCTGGATCTTGCAAGGTTTGCCGCTGCTTCATTGTATGAACCACGATGATTGCAGTTAAAACCATGATGCCCAGCGTAAATATGGAGTTCTACTTCAGGGTGAGCAGATGAAAACTGATTGACTGCATCCAAAGGAATGTGCGCATCATCATCAGCAAAATGAGATAAAACAGGACATTTTGGTGTTAATTGAGATTCATTTGGCATGCCACCACCATAAAAAGTTACCGCTGCACTCAAACCATTGAGCATCGCTGCACTTCGCCAAGATAATAGTCCACCCCAACAAAAGCCAAAAATACCGACTTTGCCCGATGGCGCCAAAGTATCAATACAGGTTTGAATATCCAACATCACAGGCCGGCCTGGCAATCCTTCTATGGCAGCTTTAAGAGCAGAGCCTGCAGCGCCATCTTCAGGGGTATAACCTAGGTTCACACCACTTTTAGAACGGCTCATCGTTTCAGGAGCTAACACATGGTAGCCCTGATCAGCATATAGTTTTGCTACTTCTTGTATATGTGTATTCACGCCAAAAATTTCTTGCAAAAGAACCAGACCAGCTTTTGCTGGACCAGCTGGCTTCTCTTCAAAAGCTAAAAACTCAAAACCATCACTTGATTTAAGTGTAATAAAACTACCCATGTTCATCTCCAAAAAAATATTAACTTAGTGTATCTTACAGAATATGACGAAAAAATCACTTTTAAAAACTAAAGATAACGATTTTATAGACGATTGGGCGGCTGTGATGGAAACACCGTTTGGCAAACTCGGCGTAAGAACCGAATTTACAGAGAATAGTTTATTTATTAGTGAAGTTTTATATGTCAGTCAATTAGAGTCGCTGATTGATCCAAAAAACGAGCTTGCTCAGCAATTTTGCGAACAAGCAGAACATTATTTCAAGGACCCACAGTTTCAATTTCAGTTACCGACTCTATTAAAAGGTACTTCTTTTCAAAGAAAAGTGTGGTCTTTCATTGATAGTATTCCCCAAGGAACCGTAGTCACCTATGGTCACCTTGCAAAAGAAATTGGCAGTGCACCCAGAGCCGTTGGTGGTGCGTGCGGCGCTAATCCTTACCCGTTAATTGTCCCTTGCCACCGTGTAGTTGCAAATTCCGGAATTGGTGGCTTTGCAAAAGAAGATGCTGAGGGTTATCACCGCAATATCAAAACATGGCTTTTGAAGCATGAGGGAATTGTGCTTCCTTGAGGTAATTTGCGATAACTTACCAACTTGCCCTAAAATTAAGAAAATTCTGATTTGTAATCCCTTTTCCTACCCTAAGGAGTTTCTATGAAATTAGTTCGGCTAGCATTAATGAGTTCTTTATTGAGTTGTAGTTTTTATGGAGTTGCTGCAGATATCAAAATTGGTGCTGCTGAGGCGCTCTCTGGACCCGCAGCCAAGTATGGTGTAGCAATCAAAAATGGTTTTACACTTGCTCTCGATGAGATCAATGCCAAAGGTGGAGTGAAGGGTAACAAGATTACTTTAATCATGGAGGATGAACAAGGTAAAAAAGAAGAAGCAATTAATGTGTTCAAAAAACTTATTTTTCAAGACAAAGTACTAATGGTATTTGGTCCTACCTTGTCCAACTCTGCGTTTGCTGCAGACCCAATCGCTGTGGCAGCAAAAGTGGTGGCTTTTGGCACCAGTAACACTGCAAGCGGTATTACGGATATGGGACCTTATGTATTTAGAAATTCAGTCATGGAACAAGATGTACTACCTGTAGTAGTCAAAAAAGCAATCTCTCATTTCAAATTATCTAAAGTAGCTGTCATTTACGGAAACGATGATGCCTTTACTAAGAGTGGATATGATGCTTTTAAATTAGCGATCGAAGCTAATAAATTACCTATCACTACAACTGTGACCTATGCAAAAGGTGATATCGACTTTAAAGCACAATTAACCAAAATCAAAGAAACTAATCCCGATGCAATCGTTTGTAGTTGTTTAGTGGAAGAAGCCGCCAACATTATTTTACAAACGCGTTCACTCGGTATGAAGCAACCATTTATTGGTGGTAATGGTTTTAATTCACCGAAGTTATTTGAAATTGCAAAAAATGCCGCGGACGATACATTACTGGGTAGTCCATGGTCCTCAGAAAACACTTCTGTTGCAAATAAGGCCTTTATGACTGCGTTCAAAGCAAAATACGGCTCTGAGCCGGATCAGTTTGCAGCGCAGGCCTATGATGCGATGTATATCCTGGCAGAAGCACTTGGTACCATAACCTTGACGAATAACTTAGAGAAAGACCGTGCTGCTATCCATGAAGCATTGCCGAAAGTCAAACTTGATGGCGCAACAGGAAAATTCGAGTTTGTAAAAGCACCAAGTAAGGCAGGAAAAGAATCTGGTTATGATGCAAAACAAGATGCCATTGTTAATATTGCGAAAGATGGTAAGTTCGTTTTATTGAAATAACTCCAATCTTCAATTTCGGAAACTCATTTGTTATCACAACAACTACTCAACGCTCTCTCTTTAGGGAGCGTTTATGCTGTTTTTGCACTAGGATTTACGCTCATCTTCGGCGTGTTGGGCGTTATCAATCTTTCCCACGGCGTCATTTTCATGATGGGCAGTTATATTGCACTTCAACTCGTAACCTTATTACACTTACCGATTTTATTAGCACTGGTAGTTGCCGCAATCATAAGCGGATTACTAGCAGTCGTAATCGACTGGTTAGTTTTGAGACCATTAAGAGCTAGAAATGCTCCACATTTAGCACCAATGATTGCAACCATCGGCGTCAGTATTTTGCTAACAAGTCTCATACAAGGTCTGATGGGTGCTGAAATTAGACGCTTCCCAAGTGGCACCCTACCTGAAGATAGTATTACTTGGGGCGACCTACACATCACCTATGTGCAGATTGGCATTATGGTTATTGCAATCATGATGATGCTAGGTTTATGGTTGCTGATGAAAAAAACACAGTTAGGCCGAGCACTGCGAGCGATTGCTGAGTCACCAAAAGCCGCTGCGTTACTCGGTATTCCTGTGGAGAAGCTATTTTATTGCACCTCATTTATGGCAGGGTCTTTAGGTGGGGTTGCTGGTGTTTTAGTCGGCTTATCATTTAACGCAATTTCACCTTTTATGGGGCAACCAATGTTACACAAGGGAATTGCTGTCATTATTTTAGGTGGCATGGGAGATATACGCGGGGCATTGATCGGGGGACTTTTTTTAGGATTTGCAGAAGTGTTTAGTGTGGCATACCTATCTAGTGATTTCCGAGATGCGATTGCTTTTGGATTGTTATTTGTGATTTTGTTAATTAAACCCTCTGGGCTATTTGGTCGAATCTTAGAGAGGAAAGCGTAATGTTGGAATGGATCGAAACCTTTTGGTCGACCTATAACACGCTGATTCTGAGTATCGGTATTAATTCTCTTTTAGCACTTTCGATTGCCTTAACGCTTTCATGTGGTTTGTTATCTTTAGCCAATGCAGCATTTATGGGTATTGGTGCCTATGCGGCAGCAACCTTGACCATGAAACTTAATTGCCCCTTTGAGCTGGCATTATTCCTCAGTATCCTTGCTCCGGTCTGCGTCGCTTTAGTGATTGGGATTCCCACCTTAAGACTTTCTGGAGTTTACTTAGCGATGGCAACTCTAGGATTTGGTGAGGTGCTGCGAGTGATTATCATGAATATTGAGTTCATTGGTGGCCCTATGGGTTTAAACGGGATACCAAACATCACTAGTTTTTGGCATGTGTTACTTGCTTTGTTAGCGGTTATCTATGGTATTTGGCGCTTAAAAATCTCAAAAGTAGGCCGTGCTTTTGCAGCAATTCGG
This sequence comes from Burkholderiaceae bacterium, assembly GCA_947448305.1. Classification (GTDB taxonomy): domain Bacteria; phylum Pseudomonadota; class Gammaproteobacteria; order Burkholderiales; family Burkholderiaceae; genus Polynucleobacter. The sequence continues at coordinate 3,510 of CANFME010000080.1, read as the reverse complement.
GAGGATGAGGTTGCCGCGAAACTCATGGGAATTCCAGTGATGCAATTTAAATTACTAGCCTTTACATTAGGCGCAGGGATTGCTGGATTGGCTGGCGGTTTGAACGCTCACTTTACCTATACGATTGGACCGAATAGTTATGCTTTTGAAAATGCCGTAGAGATTCTTACCATGGCGGTATTTGGCGGCGCGAATAGCTTATTAGGCCCAATCCTTGGCGGCACTCTATTAACCTTGTTACCAGAGGTTTTGAGAGGACTTAAGGAATATCGTTTAGCGGTAAATGGCTTAGTACTAATTTTGGTTGTACTTTATTTACCAAATGGTTTGTGGAGTGGTAAATTCCGACGCATTAAAAAGCCGATGGATAGCAATAAGGATAACCATCAGCATGTTTGAAATTAAAAACTTATCAAAAAATTTTGGTGGTTTAGAAATCCTAAAGGATGTATCTCTGTCGGTACAAAAAGGCAGTATTAGTGCATTAATCGGCCCTAATGGTGCTGGTAAGACAACGGTATTTAATTGCATTACCGGTTTAGTCAAACCCGATCTTGGTTCGATTCAATTAGAGGGGCAAGAGTTAATTGGACGAGCTTCTCATCAAGTCACTCGACTAGGTGTGGCTAGAACTTTTCAAAATATTAGAATTTTTAAAGAAATGACTCTTTTAGAAAATGTTTTAGTTGGAATGCATAGTCACCTTGACTATCGGTCGAAAGATTGGCTTCTTACTAGTTCTCGTTTTCAACAGCAAGAAAAGCAAGCAAGAGATGCCGCTTATGAATTACTAAGTTTGTTTCAGTTGCATCATCAGCATGCAAACACTGCACAAAGTCTTTCCTATGGAGAGCAACGCCAATTAGAGTTTGCACGTGCCTTAGCAACTAAGCCGGATTTATTATTACTAGATGAACCCGTGGCAGGAATGAACAGAACTGAAAAAACAGGGCTGATGAAAGAAATTGAACTCATTCGGCAACGGGGCGTAACGGTATTTTTAATCGAGCATGATATGCGCTTTGTGATGGAACTTTGTGATCACATCACTGTTCTTAATTTTGGTCAAGTAATTGCAGAAGGCACGCCTGAAGTGATCAAACATCATCCCGGTGTCATTGAGGCCTATCTAGGAGCGGCTGAAGAATGATGGCAGAACAATACCAGGATAAAGCCGTACTCAAAGTAGATCAGTTGTGCGTATCTTACGGCCATATTCAAGCCCTAAAAAATATCAGTTTTCAAGTAAATTCAGGTGAGATTACTGCTTTAGTGGGTGCCAATGGCGCCGGTAAAAGTACTAGCTTATTGACTATTTCTAAAATCATTACAGCGCAATCTGGGACTATTCTATTTCAAAAAAATCCGCAAGAATGGGTGAATTTATTAACAAAAACCAGTTCAGAAATCGTGCGGATGGGTGTTTCCCAGGTTGCTGAAGGTCGCGCCATATTACTAACCATGAGCGTTGAGGAAAATCTGCAGTTGGGGTCTTATACCCGCGATCGAAATCCCCAAATTGCAGAAGACTTGAAGTTTGTATTAGAACTATTCCCAATCCTAAAAAATCGCTATAAAGAATTAGCAGGTAACTTATCGGGTGGTGAGCAACAGATGTTAGCAATCGGTCGTGCCTTAATGGCAAAGCCTAAATTGTTATTATTAGATGAACCGTCCATGGGTCTTGCTCCATTAAAGGTAAAAGAGATTTTTAGTGTTTTGAAAGAATTAAATCAATTAGGGCAAAGCATCGTTTTAGTTGAACAAAATGTGCAGCAAGCCTTACGGATTTCCCATCAAGCTTATGTTTTAGAAAATGGTGAAATAACATTACAAGGAGTCGGCCAAGAATTATTGGCAGACCCAAGAATTATCAAGGCTTATTTAGGTACTTAAAGATTACACCAGAAAACCAAAAAGGAATGAGATGAATACTACAATGCGCGTTGTTGACCATGGACTGGGCGGACCTCCAGAAATTATGAAAGTTATTTCAGATGTGCCACTGCCAGTTTTAAAGCCACATGAGGTTTTAATTGAGGTTCATGCAACGGGGATTAATCGTCCCGATGTTTTTCAGCGCTCAGGCTCGTACCCACCTCCGCTAGGTGCTTCTCCATATTTAGGCCTAGAAGTAGCTGGTGTTGTTGTTGCAAAAGGCCCTGAGGTGACGCAGTGGCAAATCGGCGATCAAGTTTGTGCTTTAACGCCAGGGGGCGCTTATGCAGAATATTGTGCTACGCCTGCCGCTCATTGTTTACGAATTCCCAAAGGCTTGACGATGGTACAGGCCGCTGCTATTCCTGAGACCTATTTCACGGTCTGGTCGAATTTGTTTGATATGGGCCATCTCAAAAGTGGGGAAACGATTTTGATCCACGGTGGATCGAGTGGCATTGGTGTTACGGCTATTCAATTTGCTAAAGCTTTTGGTGCAAAAGTTATTACCACTGTTGGCAGTAGTAAAAAAGCAGAACGTTGTCTTGAGCTAGGTGCTGATGTTGCGATCGAATATAAAGATCAAGATTATGAAGAAGTGATTTTGAAATTAACCAACAAGGTTGGCGTTGATGTAATTTTGGATATTGTGGGCGGACCTTATATTCAAAAAAATATTAATTGTTTAGGGTTTGATGGGCGACTCTTACAAGTCGCTTTTTTAAAGGGTAGTAAGGCACAACTCGACGTCAATGCGATTATGCGCAAAAGATTAACTTATACCGGTGCGACAATGCGTCCAAGAAGTGACGAGCAAAAAGCAGCCATTGCAAAGCAGTTAGAAAAAAATATTTGGCCACTTATGGATCAAGGCATGTGTTTGCCTGTCATTGATACGGTGTTTCCTCTGAATGAGGTCGTGGCTGCACATCAGTTGATGGAGTCCAGCATTCATATCGGCAAAATTGTTTTGGCAGTAAAGTAAAAAGTAAGGGCGGTTAATTACCGCCCTAGAATCAAACTACTACTTCAGCGGTTTGATTCACTTTCACCTTCAGACCTAAATCCTTCAATAAGCTACGATCCGCATCTGCCTCAGGATTATTTGTGGTGAGTAGTTTGTCACCATAAAAAATCGAATTTGCTCCCGCAGTGAAGCACATAGCTTGTATTGCCCGACCCAGCTCTTGACGACCTGCAGACAATCTGACGCGGGCGGTTGGCATGGTAATTCTGGCAATGGCAATGGTTCGAACGAACTCAAAAGGATCGAGGGGTGGTTGATCAGCTAAGGGTGTGCCTGCTACGGGCACTAAATGATTAATTGGTACAGATTCAGGATAGGGGGCTAAGTTTGCTAAGCGGGCAATTAAGCCAGCCCGTTGCCTACGCGTTTCACCCATACCGACGATACCACCACAACAGAGTGACATACCGGTACTACGCACATTTTCTAGGGTATCGATGCGATCTTGATAGGTCCGTGTCTGAATAATCGAGCCGTAAAAGTCTTCGCTGGAATCAAGGTTATGGTTGTAATAATCCAAACCCGCTTCACCGAGGGCTTTAGCT
>CANFME010000079.1 GCA_947448305.1 Burkholderiaceae bacterium | reverse complement strand
TGGAAGACCTATTTGAAGGTTTGGGGATTAGAGTTCCAACCTCTGAAAAACTGTTGGAAGGTAAAACCACTGAGGAAACTTTTCGTCTGATGCAAAAAAACTTAAAGGTAAAAACGCGAAAAGAGTGTGATGGTTTAGGTAAGATCTATAGAAAAAAGAGGCAATATAAATGACAAAGAAAAAAGAACAAAAAAAACTCACCGAGAACCATTCAGCTGTTCTGAATTTTTTGTCTGGAAAAGGACCGAATCCCGTTCCCCTAAAAAAGAGGGGGCACCCTGGTCCGCTTGAAAAGGACTTTATGGATGATGTTGAAGCTCATGTTCTCGAGCAAGACAATGGAAATGAAGCTCGTCCTAAACCGACAGCACTTGAAGAACTAATGGTTGTTCTTCGACTCGTTATAGATAATCGCGAAATGCTTCTAATGATTGAGCAAGGAAAGTATTCATCAGTTTCAGAGCTTGCTCAAGCAATAGGCCGAGAACTCTCTAATGTATCACGCACTCTTTCTAAGTTGGCTGCTTATGGATTAGTTGATTTCATCAAGAGCGAGGGACAAATTGCTAAAAAACCAATACTGCTTGTAGCCCTACCCAAAGGATCTGGGACCGATGACTGGGCCGAAGTTTATTGTATTGCTAGAGCATTAAGGGGAGGCAGGTTGATAAGCTTAGAATCTGGCAAATTTTCTGACGCCGAGGGTGCAGTACGCTTAGTTTTGGGGGCGGCAGCAAAGGCATTCGAGGGTCAGATGAATTCCTCAAAAAAGACGAAAACATCAAAAAGTGTTCCAGCCTAATTTTGCCTTAAAAAATGCCGAGTTAATCCCCATACTCTTTCAAAATTTAAAGCCCCATTCAAAGCTTTATGATTAAGTCTATGGATGGGGTTTCATAAATTTTGCTGGTTACAAAACGGCTGCAATTCCTTGCGCGACAACTTTAATATTTTTGGTGTTTAAAGAGGCAACGCAAATTCTGCCTGTACCCACTGCATAAACACTATATTCGCTGATTAAACGATCGACCTGTTCTTTTGAGAGTCCTGTATAGGAGAACATGCCGCGTTGGACTTTAATAAACTCAAAGTCTTTGTTGGCACCTGCTGTTTGGAGTTCTTTTACTAGGAGTTCTCTCATAGATTTAATACGGTCACGCATTTCCATTAATTCCTGTTCCCACATGTTGCGTAGTGTTGCATCATTTAAGACGGTAGCAACAATCGTAGCGCCGTGAGTAGGAGGGTTGGAATAGTTAGTCCGAATGACACGTTTAATTTGTGACACTACCTTGGAAGTTTCTTCTTTAGATTGCGTCACAACAGTTAAAGCACCTACACGTTCGCCATACAAGGAGAATGACTTAGAGAAAGAACTTGCAATGAAGAATGACATACCAGATTGAGTAAAGAGACGAACCGCTAAACCATCTTCAAAAATTCCGTCAGCAAAACCCTGATAAGCTAAATCAAGAAAAGGAATCAATTTACTATTTTGACAAATTGCTACGATTTCTGCCCATTGCGCAGGGCTAATATCAGCACCTGTTGGATTGTGGCAGCAAGCATGCAAGACAATGATGCTATCAGCCGGCATAGATGTTAAGTAGGCTTTCATCGCTTCGAAATTAACACCACGAGTAGTAGGGTCATAGTATGGGTAGTTCACTACCTCGAATCCTGCACCTTCAAACAGGGCACGATGGTTTTCCCAACTAGGGTCACTAATAGCGACCTTCGCATTGGGTTTAAGTCTTTTTAAGAAGTCAGCACCGACTTTTAAAGCGCCGGTACCACCTAATGTTTCAAAACTAGCTGAACGTCCAGCGTTCGTCATCTCTGTTTCAGAACTAAATAGGAGTTGCTGAACGCCATTGTTATAAGCGGCAATTCCTTCAATAGGTAAATAACCGCGCGCTTTAGGATTTTCCAAAATCATTTTCTCAGCAACTTGAACAGCGCGTAGTAAAGGAATCTTACCTTCCTCGGTAAAGTAAACACCAACGCCCAAGTTGACTTTATTGGGGTTTGTGTCGGCATTGAATGTTTCATATAGGCCAAGAATAGGATCGCGGGGTGCTAATTCAACAGATGAAAATAGAGTCATTTAGTCTTAGAGTTTCTAAAAGTAGTAAAAAGGTTAAAAAATGATGTAAATCTGTCAATAATTAAAAAAAACTGCATAATTGACTGCTTAAGTTATCAAAACTAGCAATGTTATTTTACCTAAACTCTAATGGCTACACGACAATCCAAGTCAAAAACACAAGGTAGCAAAGAAAAATCAGGCGCAGCGCCTGCACCGAGCCTTGATGAATCAAAGTTTGTGCACTTTGAAAACTCGCCATATGCTCTTTATCAACCCTTCTTACCAGCCGGTGATCAGCCGACAGCGATTGCCGGATTAGTCGAAGGGATTGAGGATGGCTTATCTTTTCAAACACTTTTGGGGGTAACCGGCTCTGGCAAGACTTACACCATGGCGAATGTCATTGCCAGGATGGGGCGCCCTGCCATTATTTTTGCCCCTAATAAGACCTTAGCTGCTCAGTTATATAGTGAATTTAGAGAGTTTTTCCCCCGTAATGCCGTGGAATACTTTGTAAGTTACTACGATTATTACCAACCAGAAGCCTATGTTCCACAACGGGACTTGTTTATTGAGAAAGACTCATCCATTAATGAGCACATTGAGCAAATGCGCTTGTCGGCTACCAAGAGCTTATTAGAACGCCGTGACGTGATTATTGTCGCCAGCGTTTCGGCTATTTATGGTATCGGTAATCCGAGTGATTATCACAAGATGGTCCTAGTGCTTCGTCAAGGCGATAAATCATCCCAATCCGATATCGTCAAACGCCTAGTAGCCATGCAATATGATCGCAACGATGTTGATTTTCACCGGGGAACTTTTCGGGTGCGCGGGGATACGATTGATATTTTTCCAGCAGAACACAATGAACTCGCAGTGCGGGTTGAGTTGTTTGATGATCAAGTGGATTCTTTACAGTTTTTTGATCCGTTGACCGGCAAAATTAAACAGCGAGTCGCACGCTTTACGGTCTATCCAGGATCGCATTATGTAACGCCTCGTGAGACGGTCATGCTAGCCATAGAGCAAATTAAAGAGGAGCTACGAGATCGTCTGGCAGAATTTTATAAAGATAACAAATTGGTGGAAGCGCAACGACTCGAACAACGCACCAGATTTGATCTTGAAATGTTGGCGGAATTAGGTTTTTGCAAAGGTATTGAAAATTATTCAAGACATATGTCAGGTGGCAAACCAGGCGAGGCGCCACCAACCCTGATTGACTATTTACCCTCCGATGCCTTGATGTTCCTGGATGAGTCGCACGTGCTGATTGGTCAATTTAACGGCATGTATAACGGTGACCGAGCACGTAAGGTGACCTTGGTTGATTTTGGCTTTCGTTTGCCATCTGCACTTGATAATCGGCCACTCAAGTTCCCTGAGTTTGAAAGTAAAATGCGCCAAACTGTTTTTGTGAGCGCTACGCCAGCAGATTATGAAAACAATAAAACGAGTAATACAGTGGAACAAGTGGTCCGACCTACAGGTCTTGTGGATCCTCAGATTGAAGTACTCCCGGCAATCACTCAGGTCGATGATCTTTTAGGTCAAATTAAAGAACGAACTGTCCAAAATGAACGAGTACTAGTCACCGTTTTAACTAAACGTATGGCTGAACAATTAACGGACTTTTTGTCGGATCATGGCGTTAAAGTGCGCTATGTTCACTCAGATATTGATACGGTAGAGCGCGTGGAAATTATTCGCGATTTACGTTTGGGCATGTTTGATGTGTTGGTCGGTATTAACCTTTTACGGGAAGGTCTGGATATTCCTGAGGTGTCACTCGTCGCTATTCTAGATGCTGATAAAGAAGGGTTTTTGCGCTCAGAACGAAGCTTAATCCAAACCATTGGTCGCGCTGCAAGGCACGTCAATGGCAAAGCTATTTTGTATGCTGATCGGATTACTAATTCGATGAGAAAAGCAATGGACGAAACCGATCGTCGTCGAACCAAACAGACTAGTTTTAACCTAGAGCATGGCATCACGCCCAAAGGTGTATCGAAGCGCATCAAAGATATTATTGATGGTGTTTATGACGTGGATGATGAAAAAGCTCTATGGCAAAATGCTAGGGAGAAGGCGAAGTTTGAGGAAATGAGCGAGAAAGATCTTGCTAAAGAAATCAAACGCCTAGAAAAGGAAATGGTAGAGTTTGCTCGTAACCTAGAGTTTGAAAAGGCAGCCCAAGCCAGAGATCGCCTATCTAAAATTCGGTCGATGGCTTTTGGTGCATTACCGACTGATCATCCATTAGTCTAAATAGGTTTAAAATCAATCCATTGAAGTTATTACAAAGTTGACTAAAGGAATTTAGCATGAACCGTCGTGAAATCTTGAAAATGACCACCATTATTGGCTTAATGGCTGCCAATGGTCTCATTACTTCAGCACAGGCTAATGAGTGGGAAAAACAGGCATTTGAGGGGAAATCCTTAGATGACGTAATTAAAGCATTGGGTGGGGGTGGTACTGAAAAATCTACTGCTATCAACTTTACTGCGCCAGATATCGCTGAAAATGGTGCCGTAGTACCCCTGGTGATTGCTACTACATTAAAAGCCAGTCAGATGGCCATTATTGTTGAGAAAAATCCGACCGCATTGTCTGGTATTTTTTACTTTCCAGAAGGGGCAGAACCCTTTGTTTCCACTCGCGTAAAAATGGCCCAAACCTCCAACGTCTTAGCGCTCGTCAAGGCTGAGCAAAAATGGTACTTTACTTCCAAAGAAGTCAAAGTAACTCTTGGTGGTTGTGGTGGTTAATCGATCAGTTAGACAATAAAAGGAACGAATATGGCAGATCCAATGCGCGTTAGAGCAGCCGAAGTAAATGGCTTAGTGGATGTTAAGGTATTAATGAAGCATGATATGGAAACAGGTCAGCGTAAAGACGGGGCAGGTAAAGTAATACCAGCTTGGTTTATTACCAATTTAGTTGCCAAAGTAGGGGCTAAAGAGGTATTTAAAGCACAATTTGGGACAGCAATTTCGAAAGACCCATTTTTGAACTTTAAAGTCAAAGGACCTAAAAAAGGCGATGAAATTACCATTACTTGGTTTGACTCAAAAGGCGAGACCAGAACCGATCGCGCTCTGATTGCTTAATGTGACATCGATTCAATTTACTTTGTAAGGTTTCAAGTGAAGATAAAGTCCTTAGTAGTATTGTTTACTCTTAGTTTGCTGACCCAAGGGGTGTTTGCACAAAACATCTCTGATGAAATTGCCAAGTACCGCGAGATGATTGCGGATGGCAATCCTGCTGAGTTGTATGCGGCAGCAGGTGAAGAACTTTGGGTAAAGCCGAGTGGACCCAAACAGGCTACTTTGCAACAATGTGACTTAGGTAAAGGTCCAGGGGTAGTGAAGGGTGCCTTTGCTGAATTGCCAAGGTATTTTAAAGACACGAACCGAGTACAAGATCTTGAGTCACGCTTAATGACTTGCATGGAAAACCTCCAAGGCATTGCAGCGAGTGATGTGATTAAAGATCCTTTTGGTAAAGGCTTGCGCAAAGACATCGAGGCAGTAACGGCTTATGTCGTGACAGAGTCAAAAGATCTACCGATTAAGGTGGTGCCAAAGCATCCTAAAGAAAGAGAAATGGCTCAAATTGGTGAGAAAATTTTCTTCTATCAAGCTGGGCCTATGGACTTTTCTTGCGCTACTTGTCACTCTCAAAATAATAAACGCATTCGCTTACAGGACTTACCCAACATCACGACGGCAAAAGGAGCTGCTGAGGGGTGGGGGTCTTGGCCAGCTTACCGAGTTTCTAGTGGCGAGTTTTGGACGATGCAACGCCGTTTAAATGATTGTTTTAGACAACAACGACTGCCGATGCCGATTTATGGATCGGATGCGACCATCGCATTGTCCATGTATATGGCCTCTAAAGGCAATGGTGGAATGATTCAAACTCCTGGTTTGAAACGCTAAAAAATGAGAGTAAATATGAAACTATTTTTTCAAACTGTACTCGCTTCCTTGACCTTGCTTAGCGGTTTTAATCAAGTGAGTTTTGCGGCAGATCCCAAAGTTGATCTGAAAGTCCAGCAAATCATGCAAAATAGCTTTGTGGCAGCTGGGGTGGCTGACTTGGGCCGTTTGACGCAAGATTCTGTCCAACTGTTGTGCTCAGATACTAGCTACCAAAATTCAAAAGCAGGCAAAGCGAAGATTGAGATATTGCAAAAAGAAGCTTTAGCCAAGATTCCTAAACCCGAAGGTGGCATCTATTTAGGTGATTGGAAAAAAGGTGAGTTGATTGCGCAAAGTGGCCGCGGTGCAACTTTTACTGACGCACCCAATACGGTGAACGGTGGAGGATGTTATAACTGCCATCAAATTGATCCCAAAGAGATTTCACACGGCACGATGGGTCCTTCCCTAGCGGCCTATGGTAAGACGAGAGGTAATTCTGGGCCCATTTTAGAATACACCTGGAACCGTCTTTATAACTCCAAAGCTTATAACGCCTGCAGTAATATGCCAAGGTTCGGACATTTCAATTTGTTAACACAAGATCAGATGAAGGATTTGATGGCTTTATTATTAGATCCAAACTCGCCCGTTAATCAATAAATTCAGTCCTTTATGAGTCTTGATCGCCGAGAGTTTTTAAAAATCTTATCTCTTGCCTCAAGTGTTGGACTGGGCCTATCGAGCGAAATAGCAAGTGCTGAAACTTTAGCAAAGAATTTTTACGAAGTACCAAGATTTGGTAATCTTCATTTTTTGCATTTTACAGATTGTCATGCACAGTTAAATCCCATTTACTTTAGGGAGCCTCAGTACAACATTGGCATTGGTTCACAACTAAATCATGCACCCCATCTTGTTGGTCAAGAATATTTAAAAGCCTTCAAGATTTCTCCGACCTCTAGGTATGCGCATGCTTTTACGCATCTTAACTTTACGAGTGCAGCGCAGTCTTACGGTAAGGTTGGAGGTTTTGCGCATCTAGCTACTTTAGTTAAACAATTAAAATCCTCAAGACCGAACGCTTTACTCTTGGATGGTGGCGATACTTGGCAGGGCTCAGCAACAGCGCTTTGGACTAAGGGCCAAGATATGGTCGACGCTGCTCTATTACTCGGGGTAGATATCATGACTGCCCATTGGGAAATGACTCTTGGAGCTGACCGTGTAAAACATATTGTGGAGCACGATTTTAAAGATAAGGTTTCATTCCTTGCGCAAAATATTCAAACGAATGATTTTGGTGATCCAGTATTTGAGCCCTATGCTCTGAAAGAAATGAACGGGGTAATGGTGGCCATCATTGGTCAAGCTTTTCCTTACACCCCAATTGCGAATCCGAGATATTTCACGCCCGATTGGACCTTTGGGATTCAGGAGGAAAATCTGCAGAAAAATGTGATTGAAGCTCGCAATAAAGGCGCTAAGGTAGTCGTGTTGTTGTCGCATAACGGGATGGATACAGACTTAAAGTTGGCAAGCCGTGTTAGAGGGATTGATGCTATTTTGGGTGGTCATACCCATGACGGTATTGCCCAGGCTATCCATGTAAAAAATCCTGGGGGCGTTACGCTCGTGACGAATGCGGGCTCGAATGGTAAATTTTTAGGTGTGCTGGATTTTGACTATAAGCAAGGACGGGTTACTGATTTTCGTTACCAATTACTCCCTGTTTTCGCCAATTTAATTAACCCTGATCCTGCAATGAAGTCATTGATTGGTGAGGTGAGACGTCCTTACGAAAAACAACTCAGCCGGGTTTTAGCTAAGACTGATACCTTGTTATATCGTCGGGGTAATTTTAATGGTACTTTTGACCAACTCATTGTGGATGGTTTGATGAAAGTACAAGATGCGCCCATTGCTTTTTCTCCGGGTTTTAGATGGGGCACAACTCTTTTGCCTGGCCAAGATATCACGGTGGAACATTTAATGGATCAAACGGCGATTACCTATCCGCAAGCAACAGTTTCGATGCTCAAGGGTGAGGAAATTAAAAATATTCTAGAAGACGTTGCTGATAACCTTTTTAACCCAGATCCTTACTATCAACAAGGCGGGGATATGGTTCGCACTGGTGGTCTGAAATATACGATTGATCCCTTGGCTCAGATGGGCAAAAGGATCTCAGATATGAGACTAAATGGTCAATTACTCGACGCGGGTACCGTTTACAAAGTGGCTGGTTGGGCCTCTGTTAATCCTGATTTGCAAGGCTCTACTGCTCCTGCCGTATGGGATATCTTGACGCAGTATTTAACGGATGTAAAAGTGGTGTCAAAGCTTTCGCCTAATATTCCGCAGATTAAAAATATGCAAGGCAATAAAGGTCTCAGCACTATTTAAGTTATAAATTAATGATTCTAAAAAGAAAGTGTTTGCATGAAAAAAATAATAATGTGTTTAATGATTCTTCTGTCTACATTAGGACTACATGCCTCCGCTGCAACGCCTGACCAAGTGGTCTATCACATAGATGATGCCCAAGCACAAGGATTAAAAGGTCTTCGAAATTTGCGTAATCATTTAGATGTATCGCCAGACACACAAATCGTCGTTGTTACTCATGCTATGGGCGTGGATCTTTTGATGGAAGGAGCAAAAGATGCTAAAAGTAACATGGAGTATGCCCCGTTAGTTGCTGCATTAAAGTCAAGAGGTGTTCGCTTTGAGGTCTGTGAGATTACTCTTAAAAATAGAGATTTAAAGAAGGATCAATTCTTGTTGGACGCAGACTTTACGCCCTCTGGTGTAGTCCGTATAGCGCAGTTGCAATTTAGAAATCATTATGCCTACATCAAACCGTAATTTGATAAATCAGATTACATGATTGCTTTAATTCCCATCATGATGGCAACACCAAAAGAAAATACGGCAAAGATAATTTGAATCGTCGGCCCTGATAATTTTTTAGCAGTAGCTCTGCCGAGCAACAAGCCGATCAGAGAGCCCGTAGCAAAGGGGATGGCAATCGACCAGATCATTAAGCCCGCAACCGTTGCATTAATCACACCGCCCAAAGAAACAATCGTTAATACGCCAAGAGAAGTCGCAACGATGGAGATTACTGGGAGATCAGTCACTTTTTTTAAGCTAGGCACAATAATAAAGCCACCGCCAACACCTAGTAGTCCAGAAAAAAAGCCGGCCATTGATCCGGCTAAGGCTAATGACCGGGCGCAAGGAACGGTCCAAATTAATTTACCAATAGATTGATTTAAAAGGCAAGGGACAACTTTAGGATGATTCTCTACGAAGCCCTTGGCCTCTCTGTAGGATTGATACATCATTCGAATAGAGGTGTAAAACAAGACCATTGAGAAGATAATCAATAAGGGTTGATTCGGTAGTTGATGGGCTAGCCATAAACCAATAGGCGACAAGATTAAACCAAAGCTGGCCATCAAACCTGCTGCTTTGTAACGTAAGATTTTTTCTTTTAAACCTAAGATGGAGCCAATGCCAGCTGATATGCTTACCGCAAGTAGCCCAATAGGACTAGCTTGGTTCACTGTTAAACCCATGCCAAAAACAAGAAGGGGCACTGACAAAATCGCACCACCTGCGCCGGTGAGGGAAAGTATAAAACCAACCACAAAGCCTAAAGCAACGGGTAGTCCTTGAGGGGTAAATTGGTTTAGTTGCGATAAATCAAGCATTTTTTAACTTTATATGTTAATAAATATAAGTATATAATAAATAGTAATATAACACTTGTTTATGAGTATTCTTTAAATCTTGGAGTTTTATGTTAAATCTTAGTAGTCAGCCAAAAGTGAAGACATTTTTTGACCCGGGAACTTGGACGTTTACCCACGTTGTTTATGAGGATTTCAGCACGCCTTGCATCATCATTGATTCGGTTCTGAACTATGATCACAAGTCAGGTAGAACCTCCACCAATTCTGCCGACGAAGTTGTGGCTTTCATTCTGCAAGAAAACTTACAGTGCCATTGGATTTTAGAAACCCATGCGCATGCCGATCACTTAACCGCTGCGCCATATCTCCAATCTAAATTGGGTGGGAAAATCGCGATAGGTTCAAACATTACAAGGATTCAAGACGTCTTTAATCATGTCTTTCATTTAGAGCCATCATTTAAGCGAGATGGGTCGCAATTTGATTATTTAATACCGCCAGATGGAATTCTTACTTTTGGAAACTTAAGTTGTCTAGCCATCTACGTTCCAGGGCATACTCCCGCTTGCCTTGCTTATCAGATTGGAGATGCCATCTTTGTAGGTGATACCTTGTTTATGCCGGATGTGGGCACCGCAAGGTGTGATTTTCCTGGTGGCGATGCACTGAATCTATATGACTCAATTCAAAAACTTTTGCATTACCCTGAGGACACCCGTTTATTTATGTGTCATGACTATCCGCCCAATGATCGGCCAATAAGTCACCTTAGCTCTGTTAAAGCACAGAAAGAGAATAATATTCATATTCATGATGGCGTAACCAAAGAAGAGTTTGTTGACATGCGTACGAAAAGGGATAAGACTCTAGAAATGCCGGTCCTAATTTTGCCATCAATTCAGGTAAATATTAGGGCTGGGCATTTTCCGCCAGTAGAAGAAAATGGCGTCGCTTATCTTAAGATTCCTTTGAATATGTTGTAAATAAAAAGAGAGAAGAAGATGACCATTAATTGGCTTGAATTTACCCCACAGAGTGCCTTAGCTGGGGGAGCGTTGATTGGAGTTGCGGCAGCAATATTAGCTCTATTCAACGGACGTATCATGGGTGTGTCTGGTATTGTTTCGCAGCTTTTTACTTCAGGGACACCCCCTAAAGAGCATTATCGTTGGCGTTTGTTATTTATCTTTGGGATGCTTTTATCTCCCATGTTTTACCGCGCTGTCGCTTATATTCCAAAAGTACAAGACCACGCCAGCATAACGCAACTCATGATTGCCGGACTCCTAGTAGGAGTGGGTACCCGTTTAGGCTCAGGGTGTACTAGCGGACATGGTGTTTGTGGCTTAGGTCGCTTGTCTGTGCGTTCACTGATAGCCACATTGTGCTTTATGGCAGCAGGTTTTCTTGCTTGTTATTATTTTTTACATGGGGTAAAAGCATGAATCAATTAACAGCATTGGTTAGTGGTTTAGTGTTTGGTTTTGGGCTGATTTTGTCTGGGATGACGAACCCCGCTAAGGTGATTGGTTTTTTAGATCTATTTGGCAAATGGGATCCTTCACTCGCTTTAGTGATGATGGGAGCCATCGCCGTAACCTTCATAACATTTTTATATTTGGGTAAACGTCAAAAAACATTACTCGGAGAAACCTTACATTTTCCAGGGA
>CANFME010000078.1 GCA_947448305.1 Burkholderiaceae bacterium | reverse complement strand
TTATCTTTACTTTCGGACGGCGAAGAATATGATCCCTCATTCAGAGCGGATTTTTTGTTAATGTTAGGTCTTTGAACAGAATTTAGTCCCATTTAGTCATTGTAAACTGCATCATGCCCTAAAAGCAGAAAATCCAACCTAACAAATAGATGGGTATTTTGAATTTGGTTCATAGATTCGTGAAAATTATTACTAAATCTAATAAAATATAAACATGACAGATAAAACAATCAAACACGTAAAGCTCCTTATATTAGGTTCAGGTCCTGCAGGTTACACTGCAGCAGTTTATGCAGCTCGCGCCAATTTAAATCCAGTCTTAGTTACTGGTATGGCTCAAGGTGGTCAACTCATGACGACAACCGATGTCGAAAATTGGCCGGCTGACCCATTAGGTGTGCAAGGGCCAGAACTGATGCAGCGCTTTCTAGAGCATGCAGAGCGGTTCAATACTGAAATTATTTTTGACCATATTCATACGGCAAAACTGACTGAAACACCGATTCGTTTAGAAGGTGACTCAGGTGTTTACACCTGCGACTCACTCATCATCTCAACTGGGGCTTCAGCCCAGTATCTAGGGCTTCCTTCCGAAGAACTATTTATGGGCAAAGGTGTTTCAGCTTGTGCTACTTGCGATGGTTTCTTCTATAAAAATCAAGAGGTTTGTGTCATTGGTGGCGGTAATACCGCGGTCGAAGAGGCCCTTTATTTAACCAGTATTGCTAAAAAAGTGACCGTCATTCATCGTCGCGATAAGTTTCGCGCTGAGCCGATTTTGATTGATCGTTTGATGGCTAAAGTTGCTGAAGGTAAAGCCGAAATCAAATGGCATAGTCAACTTGATGAAGTTCTAGGCGATCAATCCGGTGTAACTGGGGTTCGGATTCTTAAATCTGATGGTTCCAAAGAAGACATCTCATTACATGGTATTTTCGTTGCCATTGGCCATAAGCCCAATACGGACATTTTTGCTGGCCAACTTGAGATGGAAAATGGCTATATCAAAACATTAAGCGGTACTTCTGGCAACGCTACAGCAACGAACATTCCTGGTGTTTTTGCTGCTGGTGATGTGCAAGATCACATTTATCGCCAAGCAATTACGAGCGCTGGGACTGGCTGTATGGCAGCTCTTGATGCACAAAGATATCTTGAGTCTATTGCTTAATTGAATGCAATACTAATCTTTTCATTGCTTTCCTAAGACGTCACCCTTCTAGCCATTAACATGCTTCAGTTAGAATAGTGACGTCAATTATCAACATAGCCAATCGGAGAATTCATGGGTTTAAATCTAGTTACAGCAGGTAAAAATATTCCAGAAAAATTTAATGTCATTATCGAAATCAGCATGAATGCTGATCCCATTAAATATGAGGTTGATAAAGAAACCGGTGCTATTTTTGTTGACCGTTTTATGGGTACTGCCATGTTTTACCCATGTAACTATGGTTATATTCCGCAAACAATTAGCTTAGATGGTGATCCAGTTGATGTACTCGTTATGTCTCCTTATTCTTTACCACCGGGAGTAGTCATTAGCTGCAGAACAATCGGTGTCCTCAAAATGGAAGACGATGGCGGAGTTGATGCCAAGTTATTAGCTGTGCCAGATACAAAACTATTGCCAATTTATTCTCACATCAATAGCTTGGAAGATGTTAGTCCGCGTACCTTGAATCAAATCAAGCACTTTTTTGAACATTACAAAGATCTTGAAGAAGGCAAGTGGGTTAAAATTCAAGGATGGGATGATGCTGAAGCTGCTAAAAAAGAAATTTTGGCGGGCATTGAGCGTTATCAAGCTTCAATTAAAAGTTAATTACATCAATGAAAAAAGGGTATTAATAATACCCTTTTGAATTAATCCCCTTTTGACAACTTAAATTCATTACGAACGTCTTAGCCAATGCCACATCTACCTATAAAAATTGCATTAGCTCAAATGAATTGTGTTGTGGGTGATTTATTGGGCAATGCTCAAAAAATCGTTGAACAAGCAAGACTCGCTCACCAACAAGGTGCAAAGCTTCTGATTACGCCAGAACTATCAATTACTGGTTACCCACCTGAAGATTTACTGTTTCGCGATGCGTTTATTAAAGATGTTGATAAAGCACTCCAAAAGCTGTGTAAAGATCTCGCAGAATTTACAGATTTACATGTGATCGTTGGACACCCTCACCGAGGTCATACCAAAAACACCAAAGATTTACTATTTAATCAGGCTAGCGTTTTAAAAAATGGCGCAAATATCGCTTTTTACCACAAACAAATGCTACCAAATAACGAAGTATTTGATGAAGTTAGATATTTCTCCCCAGGCACAGATGCCTGTGTATTTGATATTGACGGGCTAAAAGTAGGTATCCTCATTTGCGAAGATGTCTGGCATGCAGGTCCAGCGCAAAAAGCAAAGCTAGCAGGTGCACAAATACTTGCGATCCCAAATGCATCGCCATTTCATATGAATAAATTAAGCCTAAGAAGTGAAGTGACTAGGCAACAGGTCATAGCAACAGGATTGCCCGCTATCTATGTCAATTTAGTCGGTGGTCAGGATGAACTTGTGTTTGACGGCGCCTCATTTGCATTAAATCGTGATGGTCAAACGATTTATAACGCGACTCAATTTAAAGAAGAACTTGGCATCATTGAGGTTCGTAATGGAGATCCTCAAAAACACCCTCTCATTAAACCTTACTCCGAAGTTCAGCAAGTTTATGAAGCCTTAGTTTTAGGTGTGAAAGATTACTTAGGAAAAAACGGCTTTCCTGGAGCGATTATTGGTTTATCTGGTGGTGTCGACTCGGCCTTAGTATTGGCAATTGCCGTCGATGCACTTGGTGCGGATAAAGTCAGAACCGTGATGATGCCTTCGAAATATACCGCTGAAATTTCTTGGATTGATGCAAAAGAAATGGCTGATAAATTAGGCGTTCAGTACGATGAAGTTCCTATATCCAACATGGTTGACAGTTATGAGTCTGCATTAGAAAAAGAATTTACTGGACTCCCTTTAGATGCTACTGAAGAGAATATTCAAGCTCGGATTAGAGGTACTTTACTCATGGCCTTATCAAACAAATCGGGGCGCATCGTCTTAACAACTGGCAATAAAAGCGAGATGGCGGTAGGTTACTGCACCCTCTATGGTGATATGGCTGGTGGCTTTGCAGTGATTAAAGATGTTTCAAAAACACTCGTTTATCAGCTTTGTCATTACAGAAACACCGTCTCTGCAGTGATCCCAGAACGTATTATTACCAGAGCACCGTCCGCTGAACTGCGACCGGATCAAAAGGATCAAGACAGTTTGCCGTCCTATGACATACTCGACGGAATCGTAGAACACTATATGGAAAATGACATTCCAATTGACTCTCTGCCAGCTTTAGGATATAACAAAGAAGATGTTGAATTCGTAACACGGCTGATTAAAATCAATGAGTACAAACGTCGTCAGTCTCCGATTGGAGTGCGAATTACACGAAGGGCGTTCGGAAGAGACTGGCGTTATCCAATTACCTCAAAATATCGAGGCTAGTTTAAAAATAATTGACGATTGTCCCTGATAAGAACTATTGTATAAAATTAAGAAAAATCCAACAATCTGAGAGTCAAAATGAAATTAATTACAGCAATCATCAAACCATTTAAATTAGACGAAGTACGTGAAGCACTATCCGATATTGGTTCTAGCGGTCTCACCGTTACTGAAGTAAAGGGTTTTGGTCGTCAAAAAGGTCATACAGAGTTGTATCGTGGCGCTGAATACGTCGTTGATTTTTTACCAAAGGTCAAAATTGAGGTGGTGGTTGAATCAAGTCAGGTTGATCAGGTTATTGACGTCATCGTCAAAGCGGCTAAAACTGGGAAAATTGGTGACGGAAAGATTTTCGTTACTGCAGTAGAGCAAGTTGTTCGAATCAGAACAGGCGAGACCAACGAAAACGCAGTCTGATCTAGAAACTGCTTCAACAAAAAAGCCAAAGGTAATTTCCTTTGGCTTTTTGTTTATCAGAATGACTTCTTTATCTAGCGGTTTTTTTAGTTGCAGTAGATGTTTTCTTGGCAGCAGTGGATGTTTTCTTCGCAGCAGGAGAGGTAGTCTTAGCAGCAGTTGCCTTTTTTGTAGCTGCTTTTGTTTTTTCGCTAATCTCATCAAGTTGTTGATCTGCTGCTTCTAATGCGTGATCAATAGTACGACGTCCTTCTTTATAAACTTTATTACTGGCTTCAGAGACGTCCTTCACCATCTTGGAAAATTCCACCCCGCCCACTGGGATTTTTTTACCAGCGTCATCAAGCCAGTCTTCTAAAGCTGTTTTAGCTTTGTCGTAGTGTTTTTCAGCCTCATCAGCAGTATCTTTACCCATTTGTTTGAGCAAGCCTTTAACTTTCTTTTGGTAGCCTTCCATGCGGTCTACTGCCTCTTGGGCCGCTTTTTCTTGAAACTCTTTAAGTTTCGTTAAATCATTTTTAGCGGTGAGCTTTGCAAACTCCAGAGCATGTGACATATTCGTTTGCAATTCAGCGGCATGGTGTTCGCTGAGTTGTTTGGCGACATCCATTAATTTGTGAGAAAGTGCAAATAACTCTTGGGCTTTTTCGGCAGACCATGGCTGGAAATCTTTTTGACTCATAATAACTCCTTCGCTTGATTAAACAATTTAAAGTAACTATCTACAACTTCATGCTACACCAGTTTTGTACACTGAAGAACACTTGGTTACAATTATTTACTACCTATGTCTACAAGTAAACCCTCTCAACGCATCATCGGCATCTTGATTGCGTCCATTGCAACCATCTTTTTTGCCATATTAGATACCAGTGGCAAATGGTTAGTTCAATCCTTTCCTGTCATAGAGGTGGTTTGGGTGCGCTTTGTAGTGCACATGATTTTGGCTCTGATTGGGTTAATTTATGCCGAGGGATTCAAAAACCTGATGATTGAAGATCGTTGGTTGCACGTTCTTCGTTCAGTCATGTTATGTGCTATGACTGGGTTAAATTTCTTTGCTTTGCAATATCTACAATTAGCGCAAACCGCTGCCATTCTTTTCTCAGCGCCAATTATCATCGCACTGATTAGTTCATTTGTTCATCATGAAAAACTATCGCCGATTAAATGGTGCGCCGTTATTGCGGGGTTCATTGGTGTCTTAATTATCTTAGACCCATTTGGTTATCACTTTCACCCAGCGATGTTATTAGTTCTAGCGCATGCTACTATTTACGCCCTATTTAACTTTTTGTCCAAGCGAATTGCTGCTAAAAGTAGTCCTTTGGTAACTCAGTTTTATTCAGCTCTAGGCCCTACGGTGGTGCTCCTTCCTTTTCTATTTCAATCTTGGCAATCCCCCAGCCTTGGCATCGAATACGGCGTCTTTTTTTGTGCAGGGCTATTTGGTTTTCTTAGTCATAACTTCATCAGTATTGCTTACCGTTATGCCACCCCCTCGACTATTGGACCATTTTTCTATCAACAAATGATCTGGATGGTGTTATTAGGTTGGTTAATATTTGATCAAGTTCCAACCTGGAATGTTTACGTTGGGACCTTACTGGTGATTGGTTCTGGGTTATATTTAGTATTACACGAATTAAAACAGGGAAAAAAATGAAGAGAAACTCCCCTATCGCACTCGTAACAGGTGCAGGTACAGGTATTGGTAAGGCTTGCGCACATGCCTTAGTCCAACTAGGTTATCACGTGGTTTTTACAGGTCGTAGAATCGATGTCTTAAATCAAGCGATTGAGCAACTCGGTGAGAAATCCAGTCAAGGAACGCCCTTTGCCTTAGATATTGGCGATGTCGCTCAGGTTCAGAGCTTATTCCAAATGATTACTGATCGATTTGGACGCTTGGATGTGCTCTTTAACAACGCTGGTCGTGGCACTCCCATTATGGACTTTGATGAGATACCTAATGCCTTATGGCAAGAAACTGTAGGCACAAATTTAATGGGAGCTATTTATTGCTCGCAAGGCGCGTTTAAGATCATGAAAACTCAAACGCCCCAAGGTGGTCGAATCATCAATAATGGCTCCATTTCTGCTCATACGCCTCGCCCCTACTCTGCACCTTATACCAGTACTAAGCATGCAATTACTGGACTAACTAAGTCTATTGCCCTAGATGGTCGCAAATACAATATTGCCTGCGGTCAAATTGACATTGGTAATGCCGCCACAGAAATGACCGATCGGATGGCCGCTGGCATTATTCAAGCAGATGGCAGTATTGCAGCAGAAGACCGAATGGACGTCGAGCATGTAGCCCAAGCGGTTGTGCAAATGGCAAATCTACCTCTGGAGTCCAATATTTTATTTATGACCATCATGGCCACGAAAATGCCGTTTGTAGGCAGAGGTTGATTTTGTAAACAACCCAGTTTTAAAAATAGTTTAGAGCAATTCACTAAAATATTGGATAATAGCTCTTACAACTAATTTTCAAGGATTTAACATGAACGAATGGCACAATGAACCAAAAGGCGAAATCAACAAGAAAATGATTACCCTCATTTCAATGTTGGCAGGAGCAACTTGCTTAGCAATTTTGTTTGCGATTACAGCAGCTCATATTGGTTACGTTTTTGGTTGATTCTTAACAAATCAGACATGAAAAAAGCAGCTAAGGCTGCTTTTTTAACGACTAAATTTCACGACTTGGGCATATTCAATTTTTTGATAATGCTACCGACAATCATTAGAACGAGTGGCCGATAAAAAATGATAGAGATCACCGCGATAGGATAGGCTAGAGGCCAGAGCTCTAAAAATTTTCCAATAAATGCTGCTTTAAATCCAATTAAATACAAACTCAGACAAAAAGTAATGGTCAGGGACATAAAAAGTCCCATAAATACTGCAAAAAGCAAAGCTGGTAATTTGAACATCAAAAATCCTATTTAAGTACGAAAATGAAGGTATAAAAAAATATAAGCCCATTGTACTTTCCAAGATTTATATTTTCGATAGTTGTACGGTAGTTGAAACAACACAAATACAGTTAAATGTATTAAATTAGAATACTCTTTATTATTACTAGTAATTTGCAAAATAAGATGCAATTAACCGCTTCACTTAAAGGAAATTCTTCATGCTTTATAAACGTCTAGCGAATGATCGTGGCTATGGTGATCACGGTTGGCTTAAATCTTTCCATAGTTTTTCTTTTGCTGATTATCATGATGCCAACTTTATGGGCTTTGGACCGCTAAGAGTCATTAATGAAGATTGGATTGCCTCTGGTCAGGGTTTTGGCACCCACGGTCACCGTGATATGGAAATTATTACCTACGTATTAGAAGGCGAGATTGCACATAAGGACAACATGGGCAACGGGCGATCTATCTCACCACATGAAGTCCAAAGAATGAGTGCTGGCAAAGGTGTAATGCATAGTGAATTTAATCATGCTGAAGGACAAACGACGCATATTTTACAAATATGGATTCAGCCAGATGTTTTAGGTGTAACGCCGAGTTATGAACAAACTTATTTTTCTCCTGATGAGAAAAGGGGTAAATTGCGCTTAGTAGCGTCTCCAAATGGTCAAGAAGGATCTGTAACTATTCACTCAAACACTAAGTTATATGCTGGCTTATTTGACGGTACTGAAGCTACGACCCTCGACCTAGATAAAGGACGATTGGCTTATCTGCACTTGGCAAAGGGCAAGGCAAGGATTAATGGAGAGGATTTAGTGGCAGGCGATGCATTGATGTTAGTTGAAGAATCTCAAGTCAGTATCTCGAATGGCTTAGATGCCGAGGTCTTGTTATTTGACTTACCAGTTGCTGCTTTAGCGAAGTAAACGTTCATTGACACATCCATCGATAACATAATCTAAAGGTAAAAATGCTGCCCAGTTGGTTCTATCAACTCATTATTGATGCACCGCCACTTATTTTGGCCATCACTCTGCATGAAGCCGCTCATGGTTATGCTGCAAAGCATTTTGGCGATTACACCGCTTATTCGATGGGGCGGGTTACCTTAAATCCGATCAAACATATTGATCCAATTGGCACATTTTTGATTCCATTAATTCTCAAATTGTCTGGTGCACCTTTTTTATTTGGCTATGCCAAACCCGTTCCTGTTAACTTCAATGCGTTAAGAAATCCGAAACAAAATATGATTTGGGTAGCTCTTGCTGGGCCAGCTTCAAACTTCATACAAGCTATTTTATGGACTTTTGTCTTTAGTTTTATTCAAATGTCCAACGCCTCAGACCTATTACTACAGATGGCAAAAGCTGGCATTTACTGGAACATTGTGCTTGCTGCCTTTAATCTATTTCCTTTACCACCGTTAGATGGAGGCAGAATTATGGTCGGACTATTGCCAAAGTCATACGCCATCAAGTTTGCCAAACTTGAACCTATAGGAATCTTTGTAGTCATTGGACTCGCAATGATTGGTTTACTCGGTCAATTTTGGATGGATCCATTAATCAACCTCTCTTACTCTATTGTCAAATTGTTTGTTTTTTGATCGAAAATCGTTATTACCACCGATTACTACGAGCATCTAACCAATACTTCCCAAATCCAGAGAAGTAGCGGTCTAAACGTAAATTCGCATCTTGCAACAGCAATTCCCCTTCCTCTAGTTGAATTAAAGAATGACTCAAAGGAAGCGCTATCGCGTTTTCATTTCTTCTAATAATTGAATCTGCAGATAGTTCACTCGTATGTTGATACCCAGCAGCAGTTAATAACTCACTCAAAGCATAAAGCGTATTTTGATGATAATGAAACACGCGATGCGCCTTATCCTGGGGATCTAAAGCTTTCTGACGCATTTCATCTTGAGTTGTGACCCCTGTCGGACATAATCCCGTATGACAAGTTCTGGCTTGTATACACCCTATGGCAAACATAAAACCCCGCGCCGAATTACACCAGTCAGCGCCAATCGCACATGCCCGAGTAATATCAAATGCTGAGATGATCTTACCCGAGGCTCCTAATTTGATTTGTGGGCGCAGTCCAGCGCCAATTAATGTTGTATGAACTAAATTTAACCCATCCCGCATCGGGGTTCCAACATGATCAATGAATTCGACTGGTGCAGCTCCCGTCCCACCTTCACTGCCATCAATCACAATAAAGTCGGGTGTAATCCCTGTTTCAATCATTGCTTTTACCATTGCAAACCATTCACGAAGTTTGCCGATACATAATTTCATCCCAACCGGTTTACCATTCGAAAGTTGCCTTAACTCACGAATAAAGTACATTAACTCTAAAGGGTTACTAAATGCTGAGTGGGCAGCAGGAGACACGCAATCTTCCCCCATAGGAATACCTCTAGTATGGGATATTTCTGGGGTGATTTTAGCAGCTGGTAAAACACCACCATGCCCAGGTTTAGCCCCTTGAGATAGCTTAATTTCTATCATCTTAATCTGTGGCTCATTTGCAACCTTAGCAAACAAATCAGGGTCAAAAGATCCGTCCGATTTTCTGCAACCAAAATATCCAGAACCTAATTCCCAGATCAAATCTCCACCATGAGTGCGGTGATATGCGGACACTGATCCCTCACCAGTATCATGGGCAAACCCACCCATCTTTGCACCTTTATTTAATGCCATAATGGCGTTCGCAGATAAAGAGCCAAAACTCATTGCTGAGACGTTAAACACAGACATTGAATAAGGTTGAGTGCAATCTTTACCACCTACCATCGTCCTCAGTGAATCTAAGGTTACATGACTAGATGGGCTTGCAGTGTGCATTAACCACTCGCTACCATTTTTATAAACATCATCAATGGTTCCCAAAGGACGCTTATCATAAGCGCCCTTTGCGCGTTGATAAACTAGGGCTCGTTGATTTCTTGAAAATGGCAATTTCTCAGTATCTGATTCAAGTAAATATTGCCTTATTTCAGGTCTAAACGTTTCAAATAAGAAGCGAATATGCCCTGACACAGGGTAATTTCTTAAAATCGCATGGTTTTTTTGGAGGATATCCGATAAGCCTAAAAAACTCGCTCCAACAAAGAACAACCCAAAAAACCACGTCAAGAAGGAAGACTCAGGCGACCAATACGTAATAATGACTAAAGCACTCAAGATACATAACATCCACGGCGTATATCTTGAGTAGGTTCGTAATTTAGAAATCGCCATGTCTAAATTACCTTTATCAAACAATTAACCACCAACAGATTCCCTTACACATTTTTTAATATGCGCTTCTTTAGCAGCGCCATTTGTTTTTTTACTAATGTCATCCATTTCACAAGCAGCACGCGCATCTTTTTCACATTTTTTCAAAAAGCTCGTTTTAGCAGCTCCAGCTAATTTTTTTTCGGTTGCCCGAGCATTACAAGTTTCTTCAGCTTGAGCAAAAGAGAATGAGGCTAAAAATAAGGTAACAATTAAAAATTTCATGAGAATCTCCCAAGTTAGTAATCAATTCAAAAATTAAAATAACACAATCTGATTAACATCTTCTACATTCCTACCAGTTTTTTATAACAAATTTAGTGCAACTTGTCATTAAGTAATTGTTAATTAAGTAAAAAAATATTTAAAACCCATATTTTGGAACTTCCCGCATCAATTTGGTATGCTTACACTCCCAAAGTTGATGCTAGTAATAGTCAATCATAGATATCCACTATCCAAAGACATACCATTGGGCAATATACAATTAGAAATAGCAAAAATTGATTAGTTCTTGATTTTTCAAATACATTCAATTTTTCTATTAGGATCAGATAGTTTTTTACAAGGACTTTACGTTGATTTTTTTTACCCGTATTACATTGCGTAATATTTTCTTAATAGTTTGCTTTATCTCGTTTTCTACGACCATTTTTGCTGTAGAGAAAAAAGTTGCGTCAAAAACACCGACTGCAAAAAAAGAGGTGACTCAAACAGGGAAAAAATCAAAGAATACTGCCCAAAAATCACAAAACTCTAATTCTTCAAGTGCTCAGTTAAAGCCAAGAGGAAGCTCTGGTTCGAGTTTTTTAAGGTCGTATGACCGTCTTAATTTTCCAAACATTGTCAGTGTCGACGGTGAGCCTTTGCCAACGCCGAATATCATGGAAAATATTCTACAAATGCCCACTCCTGAAGTAGTAAAACCCTTATCAAAATTAGATACGGCTTTTAATCTTCGACAGGGATGTGCAAGTAATGCGAATAATATTCGCAATTTTTTAGCATCTTTAAACATTGAAGATAATAATTTTGAAAGTAGCTTTAACTTTCAGTTACCTAACTTTTTTAAAGCAACCTCGGGCAAATGTTTACCGTTTTCAATCTCTTTAGACGGTTCTAGGAAAATTCAGTCACTTTCAATCGTAAACAATGACAGGAGAGACTCTAGCTCAACGATGACCACTATTCACCGTTCTGAGACTTCTTTTGTTTATTTGGTGGAATCGCAGAATTTAAATAGTGGCTTTGAAAACTATCTAGAAGTTGTTTTAGATTTAAATGACTTAATCGTATACAAATCGAATCAAGCAAACTCGTC
>CANFME010000077.1 GCA_947448305.1 Burkholderiaceae bacterium | reverse complement strand
TCAAAGGACAGAATCGTGTCAAACGCTATCGAACCACAAATCAGACTTGCCATAAAATTCCTAAAAAAAAGATTGAGTAATACTTGCTAGGGAAAAAATTAAAATTAAAACGAATTGGGGTAAACCATTTGCACTTGAAAACCACTTGCTGATGGGGGTAAAACTATCGGTATATTAACGGTAATTTGAGTCTTTGCGGGAACACCCTGAGTTAGGTATGCAAATAAGCGCGGTTCAGATCCAAGCCATTGAAGTGGAGTTAGTTCTTGATAGGCGAGTGGTTCACCCGACACATTACTTAAGAGAATTTCAAGATTTGGTAGCGCAATCTTTCTTGCTAAGATCGGATGTTTCTCTTTTGAATCAACCTGTAGCTGGACCTCTAGAAATTGAGGTGATGCAAGTACATCATTGTCAGTACTTACAGCCTCTGAAGGTAATAGCTGCGGTGCATGAATCTCGGCATATTCTAAACGCCAAGCCAAACTATCTTTTTTAGGCGTCTGTTGCCAATTTAAAAAGATCAAATAGGATTGATACACTGCGCCGCAAATTAATACCAACAGCATGAAGATTCGGTATAGGCGCATGGGATAGATGATTACTTGTAAAGGGAAAAGATAGCCAATATTATCAAACTGTCTTAGGTGACAGATTTGCCTGCTAGGCAAACCCAACCATCAGCCACTTGCCAAATTTTGAGATCTACCCAAGGCGCATAAATTTCAATGATCTGCTCTGCCTGTTGTTCCAAAATCCCTGACAAGGCTAAATAACCACTTGGCGCAACTAAAGCACCAATGGCAGGGGCAAGAATTTTTAACGGGTTTGCTAGGATATTAGCTACCACCACATTAAACTTAGTGGTGTCAGTCACCATGTCTGGCAAACCAAACGTAATCTTGACCTCATTGCGTATCGCATTATCCGTACTAGCTGTTACAGACTGTGGATCGATATCCAAACCAAAAGTAGCGCCACTACCTAGTTTTTTTGCGGCAATGGCCAAGATACCAGAACCACAACCGTAATCCATGACACTTTGATTTTGTAATAGATTGGCATCAGCTAGCGATTCTAGCCAGTTTAAGCAGAGTTTCGTGGTTGGATGACTACCGGTACCAAAAGCGAGGCCAGGGTCAACAGCGAGGCATATAGCTTGCGGGTGGAGGTCTTGTGGTGTGTCATGCCAAGAAGGAACTACCCAAATACGATCAGAAATCGCGATAGGATCGAATTGAGACTGCGTTAATTTAACCCAATCTTGTTCTTCAATCTGTGCTTCGGTGTAATGATCAATCGCCATTCCTAAGCGATCAAGTTCAGCTAAGATGGCTTCGGTATGTTGAGCAAATTCAGTCCAAAGGGATTGGTTAAACAAGGCAATTACTTTTGATTCTTGCCAGGCTTCCACAGAAATGACCATGCCCGGTTCACCATAAAGCGGAATCTCTTGTGCAGTATCAGCCTGGGCATCTTCTACGGTAATCGAAAGAGCACCCAGTTCCATGAGTGTATCGCCAAGCAACTCAGCACTATCTTCTGTAACGTAAAAAGTTAATTCGCGATAAGTCATAGCACTTTCCTGAGCATGTTAATGAGATGTTTAATTAGCATTAACTATTTGTTTTTTCCATAGCTCGCAATTGCGCTTGCTCTTCTAATCGATGTTCAAGATAGTGAATACTCGTCCCACCTATATTGAATTCTGGATCAATCATGAGTTCACGGTGCAGGGGGATATTAGTTTTAATACCGTCTACCACCATCTCTGATAGGGCAATGCGCATTCTTTTAATCGCTTGATCACGGGTTGCGCCAAAAGAAATTAATTTGCCAATCATCGAGTCGTATGAGGAGGGTACGGTATAGCCGCTATAGACATGTGAGTCAACGCGAATGCCAGGACCACCTGGGGTGTGCCACGACAAAATTTTTCCAGGACTTGGCGTAAATTTAAACGGATCTTCCGCATTAATTCGGCACTCGACGGCATGGCCCCTAAAAATAATATCTTTTTGTTTAAAAGAGAGTTTCTCTCCGGCTGCAATTTTGATTTGTTCTTGAACCAAATCAATTCCTGTAATCAACTCTGTGACAGGATGCTCAACCTGAATACGGGTGTTCATCTCAATAAAGAAAAATTCATTATTCTCGAATAAAAATTCAAACGTACCCGCTCCGCGATAGCCCATTTTGCGGCAAGCCAAAGCGCAGCGCTCGCCAATTTTAGCAATCAAACGACGGTCAATACCGGGTGCTGGAGCTTCTTCAATCACTTTTTGATGACGACGTTGCATTGAGCAATCCCGCTCACCTAGCCAAACTGCATTTTTGTAGGTATCAGCAAGAATCTGGATCTCAATATGCCTTGGGTTCGTTAAGAACTTCTCCATATATACTTCTGGATTACCGAAGGTACGACCTGCTTCTTCTTTGGTCATGTTGACAGCGTTGATTAAAGCCGCTTCATTATGAACCACGCGCATGCCACGACCACCACCGCCGCCTGCCGCTTTAATAATGACTGGGTAACCAATTCTTTTGGCGGTAGCTATGATGTACTTTGGATCATCTGGCAAAGCACCTTCAGACCCCGGAACACAGGGAACACCAGAGGCGATCATCGCTTGTTTAGCAGAAACCTTATCTCCCATGAGGCGAATCGTCTCAGCCTTAGGGCCAATAAACACGAAACCTGAAGACTCAACGCGATCAGCAAAGCTCGCATTTTCTGATAAAAAACCATAACCAGGGTGAATCGCCTGAGCATCGGTTACTTCTGCCGCAGAAATAATGGCTGGCATATTCAGGTAACTTTGCAGCGAAGGAGCTGGCCCAATACAAACAGCTTCATCAGCTAATTTGACGTATTTTGCTTCTTTATCAGCGGTCGAGTAAACCACGACTGTTTTAATACCTAGCTCACGGCAAGCCCTTTGAATACGAAGGGCAATTTCACCGCGGTTAGCGATCAGAATTTTTTGAAACATCATAGATATTGTCTCTGTTGAGCTTTAGCCGATAATGAAGAGGGGTTGGTCGTACTCAACACCTTGACCATTTATAACGCAGATTTCTTTGATTACTCCCGCAACATCTGCCTCAATCTCATTGAGAAGTTTCATTGCTTCAATAATACAAAGAGTTTGACCAGCCTTTACGGTATCTCCTAGGCGCACGAACTCTGCAGATTCTGGATTTTGTGAGCGATAAAAAGTACCCACCATCGGCGATCTCATCACGTGACCGGTTGGTGCTTCTGGTGCGCTAGCAACTACTGGTGCAATTGGGGCAGCAGCAGGCATCATTGGTTGAACTGCTTGGGTTTGTTGCGGAATAACTACTTGCGTAGCCTGTGGGCTTGGGGCGCGATGGTTCACAATTCGAACTCTTTCTTCACCCTCTGAGATTTCAAGTTCAGAAACACCTGACTCAGCAACGAGGTCAATTAAGGTTTTTAATTTACGAAGATCCATATTATTTCCTTTTAAAACAAATGATTGATTTCATTTAATGCGAAGACTTTCACAAGTACCCAAGAGGGCATCCTGCAAATTGAACAAAAAATAAATTAAATTACATGGTTAGGCGTTGATGTGCAGCGCGCAAAGCTAATTCATAGCCATGTGCCCCTAATCCACAGATTACCCCGACTGCAATGTCGGATAGAAAAGAGTGATGTCTAAAACTTTCTCGTTGATAAATATTGGACAAATGAACTTCAATAAATGGGATCGATACCCCAGCTAAAGCGTCACGAATCGCAACACTAGTATGGGTATAGGCACCGGGATTAATCAAGATAAACTGCACCTTGTTTTGCCGGGCCGCGTGAATCCGATCGATTAAAGCACCTTCTGAGTTGGACTGAAAGGTCTCTAAATGGATCTGCAATTGAGATGCTACTTGCTGTAAATGGTCATGAATTTGTTGCAAGGTCGTCGCACCATAAACATCAGGTTCACGCGTACCAAGTAAATTCAGATTAGGACCCTGTATGACGAGTACTGAAGCGATTTGTTGCGTATCTGCGCTCATTTTCGATGAATTCCTTGAAAATCTGATTTTGAATGAGCCTAGTATATCTCACAAAAACCACATTTAAAGTGAAAAATACCGATTTTTCACTATTTAAAATATTCAAGTACTAATTTGGGGATTAAGCGGACCTCTATTGGCCCTTAATTATTATTAACTTCGTTTAAATTAATAAATATATTGCATAAAATTACTTATCTTTCACTAAAATGACAGATTCAAGTTCTTTCTCAGAAATTTTCCCTAGTTTCGTGAGTAAGATTTTACCGTCTGGATTTAAAATCACGGTGTAAGGAAGTGCGCCCTGTAAATTACCAAGACGTTTCATCCAATTACTACCCTCTAATCCACCAAGGAGTACTGGATAACTAACAGTGGCTTTTTCAAGAAATTGACGTAAATTAGAGGGTGAATCGATACCGATACCGACCATTTGCACAGTATTGCTATCTATTTTTTGATTAAATGCAGAAAGCATTGGCATTTCTTCGACGCAGGGAGGACACCATGAAGCCCAGAAATTAATAATTAAGATTTTATTTTTCCAAGCCTCTGTATTGGCACTTTCCCCGGTCTCTTTTTTCCAGTCTACCGCTAAAAATTCTTGATAAATGGCAGCTTGTGAACTAGCAGAGTTACTTTGCGATGGGTTGGAAGAGAGCCAATAGGACGCTCCAAGACCTAGCAATAGACTACCTAGACCGATCAAAGAGAGCATTAATAAAAGGGGAAATTTCTTTTCTAGTGCGGTTTTTTTATTAATTTCTTCAGACATTTCATTTCCTTGGCTAAAATTGAGTCATGCATATTCATATTCTTGGTATTTGCGGCACCTTCATGGGAGGTATAGCCGCCATCGCACGTCAATCAGGTCATCAGGTCACTGGATGCGACACAAATGTCTATCCACCGATGAGTACCCAATTAGAAGAGCAGGGTATCACTTTAATTGAGGGCTTTGCAAAAGGACAATTGTCCCTCAAACCTGACTTGTTTGTCATTGGAAATGTGGTTTCTAGAGGAAATCCTTTGATGGAGGCGATTTTAGATGCCGGATTGCCTTATGTTTCTGGTCCTCAGTGGTTAGGTGAACAAGTTTTGGCGCATCATCATGTTTTAGCCATTGCGGGTACGCATGGCAAAACAACAACCACTGCCATGTTGGCCTGGATCCTTGAAGCCAATGGCTTGTCACCTGGGTATTTAGTTGGCGGTGTACCCAATAACTTCGAGGTTTCTGCTCGATTAGGCAAAAATGGGGGCTCAAGCGCTAGTTTAAGGTCGGATACAAAACCTTTGTTTGTGATCGAAGCGGATGAGTACGATACGGCTTTTTTTGATAAAAGAAGTAAGTTCGTCCATTACCGACCAAAGACCGTGATTCTCAATAATTTAGAATTTGATCACGCGGATATCTTTGCAGACTTAGCCGCTATTCAAACGCAGTTTCATCATTTAGTGAGAACAGTGCCCTCCACAGGCAGCATTATTGTGAATGGTGAACAAGTAGCATTAAAAGAAGTTTTAGATCGAGGTGCTTGGTCGCAGGTGGAAAGTTTTAGCCATATGTCACCGGAAGCTTTAAAGGAAATATCCTTAAATACTCAGTGGTCTTTCAAAGGCTTAGCGTTAGATGATTTTGAAGTGATTAAAGATGGTCAGGTGGTTGGACGAGTTAATTGGCATCCCGATGCTAGTGTTGCGGGTCGACATAACCAAATGAATGCCTTAGCCGCAATTGCCGCGGCGAGTCACGTTGGGGTAAGTCCTGCAGACGCTGCTAGAGCATTAGGTAGCTTCAAGAACGTCAAGCGTCGACTGGAGATCATTGGTCGTGCCAAGGGGGTTACCGTTTATGATGACTTTGCGCATCACCCCACAGCAATTACCACGACGATCGACGGTTTACGCCGAAGAATCATGGCAGATGAAATTCAATCCAAGTCAACTAAGACGAGCCCCCCAAATTCTGCAAGATTAATTGCCGTTTTAGAACCTCGTTCCAATACAATGAAACTTGGCGTAATGAAACAGCAGCTACCCACCAGTTTGCAGGATGCAGATTTGGTGTTTGGTTACGGTGCCTCAAGTGGTAAGTCTGCATTAGGTTGGGATTTAGAACAAGTCCTCAGTCCACTGGGCGATAAGGCTAAGGCTTTCGATGACTTAGACCAGATGGTTGAGGCAATTGTAAAAATTGCAAAGTCAGGCGATCACATATTAGTAATGAGTAATGGCGGTTTTGGTGGCGTTCACCAAAAAATATTAAAGGCACTGGTCTGATACATGCATTTCATTTTTGAAGAAGGTGGTGAAATTAAGGGGGCGAGCGCGATCGGTCCTGCGATTTCAACTGCTGATTTTTGGCAAGCCCAGACCCAGTTTGGCAAACGAATCAAACTCAAGGCTAAAGAAGTTTGGCTGAAGTGGGAAGCAGGTGATTTAACCAAGATGATGGAAAGTGCTAAAACACTAGCCACTTCCATTGATATGGATTTTTTATGGGAATGTTCGCCCGATCAAGAGTTTTCAACCGACACCATCGCAAAAGAATACTTTGGCGATAAAGTGAGTACCGAACAACTCATTGGTCTAGCAATGGCTTTACAAAATGCCCCTATTTATTTTCGGCGTAAAGGCCGCGGACAATTTTTACGCGCACCAGAAGAACAGTTAAAAGCAGCCCTCCTGTCTGTTGAGAGAAAAAAACAAGAGGCACTCGCTCAGGAAACGATGAAAGAGCAGCTATTGTCTGGGGTATTACCGCCTGAAATTGCAGATCAGGCACAAATGTTGCTATTTGCACCGGATAAGAACCACTATATTTACAAAGCTTTAGCAAGCGCTAGTGCTCAAAAAGGGATTTCTAATGCACAGCTCTTATTAGAGCTCGGCGCTATTCATTCGGCACTCGAGATTCATCAAGGTAAATTCTTTAAAGAACATTTCCCTAAAGGTTTGGCGTTTCCCCAAAATGCATTAAACATTGTGAGTAGTTCTGTTGCTCAACAGCTTGAAAAAGAATTGCCTTTAGCAAACGTATCGGCGTTTTCGATTGATGACGCAAGTACTACTGAAATTGACGATGCTTTTTCCGTGACCCAACTTCCGAGTGGCAATTATCAAGTGGGTGTCCACATTGCAGCACCGAGCTTGAGTATTTCCCCAAACGATGCACTAGATGAAATCGCCAGTCACCGTATGTCAACGGCGTATTTTCCTGGTGGGAAAATTACAATGTTGCCAAAGTCTGTCGTCGATGTATTTTCACTCGAGGCGGGGCTTGCAAGGCCAGCCATTTCTTTATACGTGGAAGTGAGCCCTAGCGGAGAAGTCCTATCGGTGGCGCCGCACCGAACGGTGATTGAACTGGTGCCAATTCAGCAAAACTTGCGCTTACATGAGATTGAAGACGTATTGACCCAAGAATATTTTGATGGCATCGAAGAAGGTATCAGTTCAGATTTTTCAGCTAATGCAAAAACAACCCAAGTCCCATTTGAAAATGAACTAAAACTTCTTTGGACCTGTGCAAAAGGGTTATTTGCGAAACGTCAAGAGACTCGAGTAGCCGGTGGTCAACGCGCTGAGCAACTCGGCAAAAATGATCCGAACGCGCTATTACGGGATTTTAGTTTTTCTATTTTGAATGAGACTCAAGAACCAATTGATCCTGAGGCAATCCTCGCACAACCTGTTAATGATTCAACGTGGCAGGTAGAGATTAGCGCAAGAAGTAGAGGTTCCGTCGTGGATACGATTGTGGCTGAGTGGATGATTTTTAGTAATCAGACTTGGGGCACTTATTTAGCGACGAATGATTTACCTGCTATTTTTAGAGCGCAACAAGGTTGGGGTGCCCAAAGAACTCGGATGCAAACCACGCCTTGTCGTCATGAGGGACTGGGCGTCGAAAATTATGCATGGTGTACCTCACCGCTACGAAGATACTCTGACTTAGTAAATCAGTGGCAAATCATCGCCCTCGTAAAAAATGGCATGATGGCAAAACTGGTCTCGCCTTTTGTGGCAAAAGACACCAAAATTATGGGCCTTTGTGCAGAGTTTGATGCCAGATACACTTCCTACAATGCTTATCAACAATTAGTTGAACGATATTGGTGTTTGAAATGGGTCAATCAGCAAGGCTTGCCACTGAGGCTTCAAGCGAGAACACTGAAGGACGGGATGATTCGCGTAGAGACAATTCCACTTCGATTAATCGTACCGGAATTAGCTACTGCCAAAAGGGGAGTAAGTGTTGAGATTGAAATTATTTCAACTGATTTACTCAACCTGAATGCTGGAGTGCGTTTAATCCAAATGCATGAACAACAATCAAGTGAATATGCTCCGGACTTTAATGGCCAAGAAGCTGAAGCTGAAGAGGAAACGATTCCTCAGGTTCAGTTAGATACTCCATCTTTAGACCTTCCAACGGAAGCGATTACCGAGACAAAGAGTTCTGTCACTGAGTTAGTAACTAATCAAGCAGCACCAACGCCGTAAACATGTTGTGACGATGCAAGCCAATTTACTTCAATGGTTCAAACGATCTATCGTACTTGCTGTGCTGGCCTCCATCGTGATCCATGTTGTGTTGATTGTTTGGCAAAATGAGACTCGTGATGCGCAGGAGGTGCGCTTAAAAACACCCTTAGCCGTTGTCTTAGTGAATAGCCAATCTAAATTAGCACCACTCAAGCCTAAGAAGTTAGCGCAAAATGATTTGAATGGGGGTGGTCAAAGTGATCAGCAAATGAGCGCAACTACCTTAGCAGCGATTAATCCAGGTATTGCAAAAGAATTAGAAGATTTACAAAAAGAACAAAATCGCCTGATCTCTTCCATGAAAAATGAAGGGGCGACGACGCAAAAAAACCGAACAGGTAAAAGTACGGAAGAGCTAGATAAGCTAGAGCGTCTTGAGGCAGAGTTAGCGAAAAGATTACAACAAGAAGCAAGCCGACCGCGGAAGGCGATCCTTACTTCTACAAGTGCTAAAGCAGTCATTTATGCTCAGTATTACGACGTCATGCGCAAAAAGGTTGAGAAATATGGAACCACTTATTTCCCAAGAAATAGTAATGGGCCCTTGTATGGTAGTTTGATCGTATTAATTAGCGTTGATAAAAACGGAAAAATTCTATCAAAACCAAAAATAGAAAAATCTTCAGGAAACTTAGAACTGGATCAACAAGCTATTGCGATTGTGAATGCTTGCGCCCCTTTTGGAAAGTTTTCTCCTGCAATGATGGCAAAATTAGATGTGATTGATTGGATTGCGACCTTTGATTTTGTCCAAGGCGTAGGACAACAAAAAGGACAAAGTCAATTAGAGCTCGGCTCAGTACAAGAAATAGACAAGAGTGATCAGAAAAAGAATCCCGCGAATAAAGAATCAGGAAAAGAATCAGGAAAAAAGAAATAGGCCAAGAAAATGAATATTCAACCCAAAGATTATCCTTTGCAAGATGTTTACGCAGTGATCGGTAATCCGATTGCCCATAGTAAATCTCCCCAAATTCATGAGATGTTTGCCCAGCAAACCAATCAAAATATGAAATACGGATTGTTATTTTCAGAAGTAGACGATTTTGAGAAAACGGTGCAGGACTTTTTTGCAGCAGGTGGGTGCGGTCTCAATGTCACTGTGCCTTTTAAAAATCGGGCCTTTGCTATGTGTGACGAATTAAGTAATTATGCTCAAGCTGCTGGAGTTGTGAATATCCTGTGGATGGAAAATGGTAAGTTATTTGGTGATAACTCAGATGGTCTTGGACTAGTTAAAGATCTAATGGGCGAGAGTGAAAATCTAAAAGATCGTTCTGTCTTAATTTTGGGGGCGGGCGGTGCAGTGCAGGGAGTAATTTTGCCCTTAATCAAGGCACAGGTTGCAAGCATCGTGATTGTAAATCGTACTTTTGAAAAGGCCTTAGACCTCGTCAATCGCTTTAATGCCGAAGCTGAACAAGTTGGAGTTCATTTAGGGGCGCTAGAGAGCCACTGGATTGAGAATTTGGATGAGCCATTTGATATGGTTATTAACGGTACTTCAACTGGTTTAACCAGTGACTCCCCATTAACTAATGTGCAGGCTAGTCATCTTGCGAAGATTTGCCAAACCAATGAAAAAACGGTTGTTAGTTACGACATGGTTTACGGCAAGCAAACGGCCTTTATGCAACAAATGCAAGAGCAAGGTTTTGTGGTGAAGGATGGTTTGGGAATGTTAGTAGAACAGGCGGCAGTGGCGTTCCAGCTATGGAGAAAGTTGTCAGGTTCAATCAAACTAGACACGAACTTGGTTTTAAAGACACTTAGAGAAGGTCTATAAGTCTTTTTATTATAAGGATTTTATTGAGCATTAAGGTGCTCAATAAGTTACGATCAATATATGGAAAAACTGATAAAAGATATTCGTAATTCACCTGACCCAGACATCGCTGGTTCTTATTATGCGATGATTCGTGCCGGTCAACATGCTATCGATATTGCAATACAAACCAACACGGCCATAGTCAACATTATTGATGGAAAAATTGTACGAACGACAGCTGCTGAACTTAAAAAAAGATTCAAAATAACAACAGATTAAACTTAGGTAAAGATTAGACGATTTAGTCCATCCAACCTTTACGCTTAAAGTAAACAAGTGGCAGAATCGTCGAAACAATCATCATACCGAGTGCAATAGGGTAACCAATCATCAGCTTTAATTCAGGCATGAATTCAAAGTTCATTCCCCAAATACTAGCAAGCAAGGTTGGTGGCATGAGTCCCACCGATACAACGGCGAAGATTTTAATAATCTTATTTTGGTTAATGTTAATAAAACCGACCGTCGCATCCATTAAGAAGTTGATCTTATCAAAGAGGAAGGCTGTATGGTTTTCGAGAGAATCGATGTCACGCAAAATAAGTCTTGCCTCTTCTTGTTGCACATCGGATAAATATTTACTGCGCATGAGGTAGGAGAGTGCACGGCGGGTATCCATGACATTGCGACGGATACGACCATTCGTATCTTCCTCTTTTGCAATCGTTTCGAGAACAACTCCCGCAATTTGGTCAGTAACGGTATTGGACAAGACCACTTTACTGGCCTCTTCAAGCTGAACGTATACTTCTTCAAGGGAATCAGCAGAGTATTCGGCATCGGTAGAATAAAGATCCAGCAGTACATCTTTCGCGTCATTCACAGATCCAGGGCGCAGACGAGCTCGCATCCGAACTAAGCGGAACACAGGTAAATCTTCGTCGTGGATAGAGAATAAGGTTTTATCGGTGAGGACGAAAGCAACCCGAACGTTTCGGGATAGATCATCTTCATCGAGTAAAAAATCGGTACGAATATGTAAGTAACCATCTTCTCCGGCAAAATACCGAGCCGATGCTTCTAGGTCACCAAGTTCTTCTAATTCTGGGAGAGAAACGCCAAATGCAGTCTTAATCCATCCCAACTCTTCATCATTGGGCTCAATTGCATCAATCCAAATAGGGGCATGTTGTTCTAAAAGTTCATTGAGGTCTTCAACTTGTTCTTGGACCAAACGGCCGTTTTGTAATGTGAATAAATTGATCATTTTGCATTTCCTCAAATTTACTTCTTAACTAGAATTAAAAGAAAGTTTAAAGTATCGTTATTAAAACAATTTAAT
>CANFME010000076.1 GCA_947448305.1 Burkholderiaceae bacterium | reverse complement strand
TTCACTGTCGACCATGGCTTGCACTTTAGGTCGACCGTACTTAAGTCCTCTGCTCTAACCAACTGAGCTAACGGCCCGAAACTTTTCGGGTACTACGCAATACTAAACTACTTTTTTACAACTAAAACCACACAAAACCGCTATTTACTACACACCATGAAAAACCTTACGGTGTGTAGTTGGTGTGTAGTGTTTTTCTAACACCAGAACCACCACTAACATACTGAAATCATTACGATTTCCACTACTGAGACCCATGGTTAAGTCCATTATGAGTCCTCTGCTCTAACCAACTGAGCTAACGGCCCAAAACTTTTTTGG
The DNA here is from genome assembly GCA_947448305.1 of Burkholderiaceae bacterium. Taxonomy (GTDB): domain Bacteria; phylum Pseudomonadota; class Gammaproteobacteria; order Burkholderiales; family Burkholderiaceae; genus Polynucleobacter. The sequence continues at coordinate 11,870 of CANFME010000076.1, read as the reverse complement.
TAATGCGAACTACTTTTTTATTACTTTTAGGTTACAACTCAACGAAGGTCAAGTAAGCAAAATGGTTTTTAAACATAATGCTTACTTCCTTAAAATTGCTTAGCTTATTCGTCTTCGAGGAAGGTTTTTAATTTATCGCTTCGACTTGGATGACGCATCTTACGAAGTGCCTTCGCCTCAATCTGACGGATACGCTCACGCGTAACATCAAATTGCTTACCAACCTCTTCTAGAGTATGGTCAGTACTCATTTCGATACCAAAACGCATTCTCAATACCTTAGCTTCCCTTGGTGTTAAAGAATCTAAAATATCTTTAACCACATCACGCATCGAGTCATGCAAAGCAGCTTCAGCTGGAGCAAGAGTATTACCATCTTCAATAAAATCACCTAAATGAGAGTCATCATCGTCACCAATAGGTGTTTCCATTGAGATAGGCTCTTTCGCAATCTTCATGATTTTACGAATTTTATCTTCAGGAATCTCCATCTTCAATGCAAGCGTTGCTGCATCTGGTTCAATACCTGTTTCTTGAAGAATTTGACGGCTAATACGATTCATCTTATTAATGGTTTCGATCATATGCACTGGAATACGAATCGTTCTAGCTTGGTCAGCAATCGACCTCGTAATTGCCTGACGAATCCACCAAGTTGCATAAGTAGAAAACTTATAGCCACGACGGTATTCAAACTTATCAACAGCCTTCATTAAGCCAATATTACCCTCTTGGATTAAATCTAAGAACTGTAAGCCTCGATTTGTATATTTTTTAGCAATCGAAATCACGAGTCGAAGGTTAGCGACAGTCATTTCACGCTTCGCTTCACGCGCACGCTTTTCGCCAGCAGTCATCTGCTTATGAACATTTTTAAGTTCAGTTAACGGAATTACAACTGTAGATTTAATGTTGAGTAGTTTTTGTTGTAGCTCTTGAATCGCAGGTACATTTCTCTCAAGGAGTGCACGATAAGGCTTGTCTTCACTCAGCAACTTATCAGTCCAACTTAAGTCCATGCTGTAATTTGGTAAATCATTGAGAACATCATTACGATTTACACCAATTTTATCGACCAAAATATTAACTAAAGCACGCTCAGTTGCCATCACATCATGAAACTGTGAACGGATCGTATCGCAAAGACGTTCGACGCTCTTAGCGGTAAATCTAAATCCTAATAGTTCATTACGAATAATGGTTTGTGCTTTTTCATAATTCGGTGAGTTATAGCCTTCTTTTTCAACAGCACGGCGCATTTTCTCAAACTGAGTACGAATTACAGCAAATTTATCTAAAGACAGGCGCTTTAACTCTTCTAACTGCTTCGCAGAAGCCGCATTAGCAGCCGCACCGCCCCCGCCGCCTTCTTCCTCATCTTCATCATCAACTTCTTCTTCGTCGTCGATATCTAATTCCTCGACTGGACTTACAGTCATAGGAATATCTTCAGCATTAGGATCAACTAAACCATCAACAAAGTCGTCTACTTGAATGACGTTATTAATAATCTGTTCTGATGATTCAATAATTTCCGCAATAGTCACTGGACAAGCTGATAAGGCCATTAACATGTCTTTGAGGCCAGCCTCAATTTTTTTGGCAATTACAATTTCTTTTTCTCTAGTGAGAAGATCAACCGTTCCCATTTCTCGCATATACATACGAACAGGATCAGTTGTTCTACCAAACTCAGAATCAACAGCGCCTAAAGCTGCTTCAGCTTCTTCCTCGGCTTCTTCATCTGAGGATCCTGTGATTGCATTTTCATTCAAGATTAATGTTTCAGCATCAGGTGCTTGCTCATAAATCATAATGCCAATATCACTTAGCAATGCAATGAGTGTTTCTAACGAGTCTGAATCTGATAGTTCATCAGACATCAAATCATTAATTTCTCCATAGGTTAAATAACCCCTGGATTTACCCATTTTAATAAGTGTTTTTAGTCTTGAGCGACGTAACTCTAACTGCTCTTCACTACCTAAACGCGTACTATTAAAATCCTGCAAAATTTGTTTTTCTTTTGCTTTACGTTCGCGGTTTTTTTGACGTTCGGTCCGTACCTCAGACCCTGGCTCAATCAAAGGCTTTGGCTTGGGTTTCCGACCTCTAGTCTTTTTAACAGGCAGCTCAGTGGTTAAGTCAACTAAACCAATTTCTTCGGAAACTGCATCGACTGGTAATTCAACTGCATCGTTAAACTCTTCGTCCTGTTCTTTAGGAACAGGAACCACTTTCGATACGGCATTCTTTACTGGCTTGATATCTTCATTTTGTTTTTTTGCTAGAGCCTTTTTAACTTCCTCAACAGCAATTACTTTTTTAGAAACCACAATTTTTCCAGAAGCCGATTTTGTAGCAACTTTTTTAATTACTTCTTTAGCTACTGGCTTTGTACTTGTTGAATTTTTAGTTGTTGATACAGTCGATTTTTTTGGACTATTTAGATTCTGCTTTGTTGCAATAACTTTTTTTGGAGTTGTTTCTTTCACTGACTTTACACTTTTTTCAATTTTATTTGTTTTAACTGGATTCTTTGCTTTAGCAATATCTTTAACAGGCGTTTTATTTTTTGTACTTGTAGCATTTTTTACAACAGACTTTGCAACGGGCTTAGCGACTGGCTTAGTAACAGGCTTTACAACATTTTTCGAAGAAGCTTTAGTTACTGGCTTCGCTGCTACTTTGATTGCTGTTTTAGCAACTACCTTCGTTGTAGCTTTAGATGTAACTTTAGTTGCTGCTTTAGGGGTTACTTTTACTGGTACTTTTTTAACAACCTTTTGAGTTGGCTTTGCAGCAACCTTAGACAAAGGTTTCACTGGCTTAACTACAGGTTTAGCCGCCACCTTAACCGCAGCTTTAACCACTTTTTTAATGGCTACAGCTTTAGGTTTCGTCTTTATTTCAACTTTAGGGGATGTTTTCTTCTGCGCAACTTTTACGGGAGTTACTTTTTTTGACAACACATTTTTAGAAGGTGTTTTTTTAACGGGTATGGTCTTTGGCATATTCGCTCTAGATGTTAAAAAATGAAAAAAACTAATTTAAAACTACTTAATTTTGTAACTACCTAATGCGTCGTTAGTAGCAATAAAGTCCAAGGCCGGTGAAGCAAGACCTTAGTAGCCGATTTTGTATAATTCCGATGTTCTAAAACATTTTGACAGCCTTAAATTGTACCTCAAAAACACCTACTTTTGATACTTAATTCCTAAAATATCATAAAGAGATGCAAAATTACAGGGATTATTGGGTATTTTTTAACAACATTCCCAACTCCCTGTAGCGGGTCAAATCTTCAGGGGTATTAATTCCTTTGCTAATTCGCTCCGATATTTCATGCATCTCTAACTTAATCATATCCTTATTGATATTTTTAAGCGCCCCTTGAATATGCGAGTTTGCATCATCAAAAGTGAATTCTGTTTCTAGGAGTTTTCTAAGCAAGGTATTGTAAGCTGAAGCGAATTCAGATTGACTTAGCACAATTTGAAAAGATGAAAAATTACTATCCTCAGGCTCTAACCTACACAAGGCAATTAAATCTTTCATAATTGCACCCGCTTGCTTAGTTCTATTTGTAGCAATATAAATGAGGTCAGTAGCCTCTTGATTGCTTAATTTCTTTCCTAACTGGGGATATTGAATGAGTAATTTAATAATTTGAATCGGTAAATCTGATGGAGTAATCGGTTTTTGTTTAGCCAGATTCTCTAATGCCCGAAGGTCAGACTTCTTTTGCCAGTCTTTATTTTTTTGGTTCGTTTTAGGCTGTAATGGCTTAATAGGAACTTCTTGAACTGTTGTAGACGGTATGCCATAAAATTGCTCCAACTCTAATTGCGTAGCCCCTAATCTTCGAGCTAACTCCCTCAATATCTGAACCCTTAAGGCAATTGCAGGCATTTTTTTAAAATATTGCTTCGCTTCACTTTGAGCTTGAGCCCGTCCCTCTGCCGTTTTCCAATCAAGACCCTCTCCAATCACCTGAATAAAAAATAGGGAGAGGGGCATTGATTTTTCAACTTCTTCTTTAAAAGCATCTGCTCCGTTCTCACGCACAAAGCTATCTGGATCATGCTCTTTAGGTAAAAATAAGAATCGAATCTCTTTTTCGTCAGACAATAAAGGAATGCAAGCCTCAAAGGCTCTTTTGGCAGCCCTGACTCCAGCTCCATCTCCATCAAAGGAAAAAACCACTTTGTCGGTATGCTTCAGAAGTAACTGGACATGCGTTTCGGTACATGCTGTGCCTAGCGTCGCAACTGCATTAGGAAATCCTAACTGAGCTAATGCTACGACGTCCATATAGCCTTCACAAACTAGGGCGTAAGACATTTCACGAATAAATTTTCTAGCCTCAAACAGCCCGTAAAGAGTCATACCCTTTTTAAAAAGTGGAGTTTCAGGAGAGTTCAAATACTTAGGCTCCCCCTTATCAATTACTCTGCCTCCAAAGCCAATAACTTGACCTTTTAAATTTCGGATTGGGAACATGATTCGATCCCGAAACCGATCATATCGCTTGATTGATGATTTACCATCCCCCTCGGACTGAATTAATAGTCCTACTTCCGCTAAGGAGTTTGCTACTTCAGTTTGAGTATAAGAGCCAAAAACACTTTCTAAGTTTTGCCAGGCATCTGGAACAGATCCAATTCCAAACCTTAGAGCAACATCACCCGATAGTCCTCTGTTAATTAAATAACTTTTTGCACGCTGGTCTTTCTTTAAGTTTTCTTTAAAGTAAGTCGCGGCTTTATCCATTGCCTCAAACAATCTAGAACTTAATTGTTGGTTGAGAGGTGAATTAATTGCAACCGCCTCTTTTGGAACAGTTAATCCAACACCTTGCGCCAACTCCTCGATTGCATCTGTAAATGTTAATCCAGCATATTCCATCAAAAAGCTGATGGCTGAACCATGTGCCCCGCAACCAAAGCAGTGATAAAACTGTTTGGTTTCAGAAACTGAAAATGATGGTGATTTTTCTTGATGAAAGGGGCATAAGCCTTGTAGATTTGATCCTGACTTTTTTAAAGTTACAGATTTTCCTACCACGTCAACAATGTCGACGCGACTAAGCAGCTCATCTATGAATGCTCTAGGAATCAAAGAACCAATTTCCTCGTGATTTTCTTATTTTTGCAGTGCTGCTTTAACAAGTCCAGAAACTTTACCCATGTCTGCCTTGCCAGCTAATAAAGGTTTGAGCAAGGCAATGACTTTACCCATATCTTGAGGGCCTGAAGCACCAGACTGCGCTACTGCATTCTTCACAGCAGTCATCACTTCTTCCTCAGACAATTGAGCTGGTAAATAAAGTTCAAGCACTCTCATTTCTTGTGTCTCATTAGCCACTAAATCTTCCCGAGCAGCTAATTGAAATTGAGCAATAGAGTCTTTTCTTTGCTTAATCATTTTTTCAACAATAGCAACAATATGGGCATCTGTAATTTCGATACGCTCATCGACTTCTTTTTGCTTCATTGCTGCCATTAAAAGTCGAATGGTGCCTAATCTATGGGCATCTTTGTCTCGCATTGCTTGCTTCATCTCAGCACTAATTTGTTCTTTTAAGCTCATAAATTCCTCAAATAAAATTCCGATTGATTAGTAACTATATTACTAAATGATAATTGTGGGTATTGTTGCTAGTCTGTAAAAATAGGAAAACCCGCTGTGGAGATCAACAGCGGGTTTAAATACTGAACTTACTACTACAATGGGAGTTAATCCCAAAGAGTGGGGAAAGAACTCAGTAAATTAATATAATTTTTTAGGAAGCATCTGGCTACGGATACGCTTGTAATGGCGTTTCGCAGCAGCCGCTTTTTTACGCTTACGCTCAGCCGTTGGCTTCTCGTAAAACTCACGAGCACGTAAATCAGTTAATAAACCGTTTTTTTCAATAGTGCGTTTAAAACGACGTAATGCAACTTCAAAGGGCTCGTTCTCACGAAGACGAATAGTAGTCATGCGTTAAAAATCTCTGTAAATAATTTCAAGAATATGATTGTATCATGAGAAAATTAGAAAATGTATACACTTGGCATAGAAACTTCTTGCGATGAGACCGGTATTGCGGTTTATGACTCCCAATTTTGGGAAAATAGCCAATCTCCACACCTAGGGATCCTCGGTCAATCATTGTATTCTCAAGTAAAAATGCATGAGGAATATGGTGGTGTCGTCCCTGAATTAGCCTCTAGGGACCACGTTAAACGTATTCTGCCCCTAATTCAATCTTGTTTAAAAGAATCCGGTCTCGACATTGCTCAAATTGACAACATCGCCTACACCAAGGGGCCAGGACTAGCAGGTGCCTTGTTGGTTGGTTCGTCTGTTGCTAAGGGTTTGGCATTTGCACTCAATAAAAAAAGTATCGGGATCCATCATTTAGAAGGACATTTACTGTCACCACTTCTATCGGAACGTTTTCAAGAAACGAATCCAAAAAACTTTTTTCCCTTTTTAGCTTTACTCGTATCTGGTGGTCATACTCAAATTATGATGGTAAAGGCAATTGGTGATTACACAATCCTTGGGGAAACCTTGGACGACGCAGTTGGGGAGGCATTTGATAAAACAGCCAAAATGCTGAACTTACCCTATCCAGGTGGCCCAGCAGTCTCTAATCTTGCCCTCTCAGGCACTTCCAATCGATTTAAATTGCCAAGACCATTAATACACTCAAAAACTTTAGACTTTTCTTTTGCGGGTCTGAAAACTGCGGTACTCAACCAAATCAAGCAAGCTGAAAAAGAACATATCGAATTGGATACAACTTTCAAAGCAGACTTAGCCAGGGCCTTTGTAGAAGCTGCTGTTGACGTACTTCAAAGTAAAGTCGAATTTGCTATGCGTCAAACGAATTGCTATCGATTAGTAGTTGCTGGTGGCGTTGGTGCTAATCAACAACTAAGAGAAAAACTATTAGGATTAACGGATAAGTTACCGCAGTGTGAAATACTTTACCCGCCAACGCACTTATGTACTGACAATGGTGTCATGATTGCGTTTGCGGCGAGCTTAAGAATATTACAAAATAATCAGACATTCGATACTTCGAATGCCTTTGACGTGTTGCCAAGATGGTCCCTAGAAAGTATCTAAGCGCCTTTGGTCTTCAAGAGCTTCGTTGGAAAGCCCAATAAGCAATTCGCCGAAGTGGTTCAGCTTCTTCACCAAAATGGCTCAAATGCTGGATCGCTGACTTTAATAAGTCTTCCGCATAGGATTTTGCTGGGGTCAGCCCCATAAAACTAACAAAGGTGGGCTTGTTATTTTGAGCATCTTTACCGGCAGTCTTACCAAGTGTCTCTGAATTCTGAGTGGCATCTAAAATATCATCCGTTACTTGAAAGCCGAGCCCAACATCATTTGCAAATTGATCTAAAGATTTTTTATCTGCATCACTTAATGAGGCCATAATGGTTCCCAATCGGATTGCGGTCCTGAGTAAAGCGCCCGTTTTTAGTTGATGCATCTGAATTAATTGCTCTAAGCTCAGGATGCGTCCCACATTGGACAAATCAATTGCTTGTCCACCACACATACCGTGCACTCCAGCACTGAAACTTAACTCTTTGATCAAGTCTATTTTTACACGGGGATCTGCGTCTAATTCACTTAATATATTAAAGGCAAGGGATTGTAACGCATCGCCCACTAATAATGCCGTTGCCTCATCATAGACTTTGTGAGTCGTTGGTTTGCCACGTCGAAAATCATCGTTATCCATGGCAGGGAGATCATCATGTACCAAAGAGTAGGTATGAATTAACTCTAATGCAATGGCTACTTGATCAACAGAGGTTGTGGATGTATGTAACTTCACCTGCGGACTAGCTAATTCGTAAGTGGCATAAACAATGAGGGGACGGATTCTTTTGCCACCCGCTAGCACTGCGTAAGACATCGCATTTTCTAATCGTTCGACGCCAACAAGTCCGGAAGGAGTTGATGTTTTTAAAGCGTTTTCAATCCGCTCAAGATTTCTTGAGTGCCAATCTTTCCAATCAAACATTAATTATCCTCAGAGATTTTAATTTGCTGCTCTACTTGTTCTAAGAGAGATTGGCAATGCTTAATTAACTCAGAGCCTCTTTTGTAAGAACTCAAAGTTTCCTCTAGGGATAATTTACCAGACTCCATATCGGCAATGAGTTTTTCAAGTTCACTTACTGCTTTTTCGTAATTGACTGTTTCAATCGAATTTTTTGGGGTTTCCGAGGATGTTTTAGCGGTTGGCATATTTATATCAATTTAATATTAGTTAATTATCCTAACAGGAAAATTAGGCAAATTCTAGACTTAGAATACAAGTTAAATTATAATTGTAGATTCCTTTCCAATATCGACATGTCGATGGTTGGATTGGTTATTCCGCTTAGCTTCGGCTGACTTTTTTTCGGGGGTGGGGAGAATGACTAATCTGGCTACCGCGCAGCAGCTTGCGCCGTCCAATTTACAATTACCAGTAAGCGCCTACTTTGACGCTGAACTATTTCAAAAAGAACTTCGGTTGCTTTTTGCGCAGGGCCCTAATTATGTAGGGCACGAACTAATGGTTCCCGAGATCGGGAGTTACCAAACCTTGCGTAATGAGAATGAAGGTCGTGTATTGGTTCGTAATCAAAATGGTATCGAGCTCTTATCCAATGTTTGTAGACATCGCCAAGCCATTATGCTCAATGGTCGGGGTCATGTTCAAAACATTACTTGCCCTCTTCATCGCTGGACCTATGATTTAAAAGGTGAGCTATTAGGGGCACCCCATTTTGGGGATAATCCTTGCTTGAACCTTAACAAGAGCCCACTTCAAAATTGGCAAGGACTATTATTCAACGGTAAGCGAGACGTTTACAAAGACCTCGCCAATCTAGGGGTAAAAGACCAATTAAATTTTGATGGTTATTTGTTAGATCATGTCGAAATTCATGACTGTAATTACAACTGGAAGACCTTTATTGAGGTCTATCTTGAGGACTATCACGTTGGTCCATTTCATCCTGGACTTGGTCAGTTTGTCACCTGCGATGACTTATCTTGGGAATTTGGTAATTGGCATAGTGTTCAAACAGTGGGCCTTAATAATCAACTCAAAAAACCCGGCTCCTCCGTTTATTCAAAATGGCATGAGGCTGTTTTAAGGCATCACAAAGGGAAACTACCAGAATTTGGCGCTATTTGGTTAACTTATTACCCTAATGTGATGGTTGAATGGTATCCAGGTGTTCTGTGCATTTCAACTCTTCAGCCAATTAGTCCAACTCAAACAAGAAATGTGGTCGAATTCTACTATCCAGAAGAAATTGTTTGGTTTGAGCGAGAATTTATCGAAGCTGAACGGGCCGCTTATATGGAAACATGTATTGAGGATGATGAAATTGCCCACCGCATGGACGCAGGTCGTGCAGCGCTGTTAGCTAGAGGCGAAAATGAAGTTGGACCTTATCAAAGCCCAATGGAGGACGGTATGCAACATTTTCATGAGTGGTACCGACAAACCCTAGATCAAAAAATCTAAAGCTTCATCTACCCTAAAAATGAGAGGCTTAGAACTAAAGCCACTCCAAGCAAAATTAAAACAATTTGTTTTAAGGATTCCCTTAATTGAAATCTTCGGTGCATTTGGGGCATCAAATCACTTACTGCAATATATATAAAGTTGCTCGAAGCAAAAACCATCAAATAGGGAATTAACTTGTTTGAATCTTCCAGGTAAAAATATCCGATAAGCCCACCTATTGTGGATAAAACGCCACAAATAGAGTTATAAATTAAAGCCCGAATCTTTGAAAATCCTGCATTTAACAAGACCATAAAATTCCCAATTTCTTGCGGTATCTCATGGGCGATAATGGCGATTGCCGTCAAAATTCCAACTCCAGGATTAGCAATAAATGCAGCTGCTATAAGAATCCCGTCAACGAAATTATGTAAGCCATCGCCAACCAATATCATCCAGCCACTTTTACCAGCATTTTCAGCGTCGTGACCGTGATGGTGATCATGTCCATCACCCTCATGGTGGTGATTGTGCCTTAATAAAGCGATCTTTTCGAGGACAAAGAAAAACAATATCCCCGCTAGTAAAAAAGAAAATAAGGTGGTTGGGGAAACGCCTCCGGATTCAAAGGCTTCTGGTAAAGAATGCAAAAACGCTGTTGCCAATAAAATACCTACAGAAAAACTGACCATGTTTTCAACAATCTTGGTCAGGAATTTAAAAGACAGTGTGGCAGCAATCGTAATACTCACTACTCCAGCTGCAATGGTTGCTAATAAAATTGAAAATAAAATGGGCATAGATAGTTATTGCTTAATGGGCTTCTTCCCAATTATCGCCGATACCGATACCGACTTCTAAAGGAACACTCAGTGCTGCAACCGTAGTCATAATGCGGTTGAGATGTTCTTTCACAAAATCTAACTCGGCCTCTGCAACTTCTAGGACTAATTCATCGTGTACTTGAAGTAATAGTTTTGTTTGAAGATTTTCTGATTCAAGCCATTCTTGTACTTTAATCATCGATAACTTAATTAAATCAGCTGCGGTACCTTGCATTGGTGCATTAATCGCAGCTCTCTCCGCGCCTTGGCGTCGCATCGCGTTCGTACTTTGAATTTCTGCAAGCCATAATCTACGACCAAAAAAAGTTTCTACATAGCCTTTTTCTCTAGCTGAGGCTCGTGTATCCGCCATATATTTAGCAACTCCAGGATAACGACCAAAGTAAGTATCAATATAACTTTGCGCAGCACCTCTATCAATACCTAAATTCCCAGCTAGACCAAAGGCACTCATGCCGTAAATTAGGCCAAAATTAATCACCTTGGCAAAGCGTCTTTGTTCACTAGATACTGAATCTAATGGGACATTAAATATCTCAGCAGCTGTTGCTTTGTGAATGTCTAATCCATTAGCAAACGCATCTAACAGGTTTTTATCTTGGGCAAAATGAGCCATGATTCGAAGTTCAATTTGCGAATAATCGGCAGACATCAATTTAAAACCAGGTTTAGCAATAAACGCTTCCCTGATTTTTCTGCCCTCTTCGGTCCTAATAGGGATATTTTGTAAATTGGGTTCGTTGGAAGCTAACCTCCCCGTCGCAGCGACTGCTTGAGCATAGTTGGTGTGCAGTCGATTTGTCTTCTTATTGATCATTCTTGGCAGTTTTTCAATATAGGTAGACTGCAACTTCGCTAAACTTCGATAGTCCAGTATTCTTGCTGGTAGAGGGTAATCCTCCGATAACTTTAAAAGTACTTCTTCGTCGGTGGAAGGAGCACCCCCGGGTGTTTTTTTCACCACGGGTAACTTGAGTAATGTAAAAAGAATCTCTCCAATTTGTTTGGGCGACTGGATATTAAATCGTTGTCCTGCCAGACTGTAAATTTCAGCTTCTAATTCAATTAATTTTTTACCAATAGTTTGACTCTGAGCAGCCAGTTTTTCTGTGTCAATCAAAATACCATTTCGCTCCATGATTGCTAAGACTCTCATGGTCGGCATTTCGATGGACTCATACACGAACTTTAAGCTAGAGTCATTTTGAATAATCGGGGCAAAACTCTCATGTAAACGAAGGGTAATATCAGCATCCTCTGCAGCATATCTTGAGGCTTGTTCTAACATTACTTGATCAAAGGTGATTTGTTTAACCCCTTTGCCGCAGACATCTTCAAATTTAATCGTATTTAAACCCAAATGGCGCAGTGCCATCGTATCCATATCATGGGGTTTGTGCGATTCAAACACATAAGATTCGAGTAAGGTATCGTGCTCGATGCCTTTTAAGGTTACTCCATGGTTTAACAAAATATGTAGATCAAATTTTAGATTTTGACCCACT
>CANFME010000075.1 GCA_947448305.1 Burkholderiaceae bacterium | reverse complement strand
TATATAGAAATCTTAAAAGATTCGTCAAAGATTGATTTTTTACATGTCCCCTATAAAGGCGCCACACCTTCTTTTGCGGATGTTTTGGGCGGACAAATATCAGGTATGTTTATTAGCGTCTCCCTTGCTGAGCAATCGATACGTGCAAAAAAAGTAAAATTAGTTGGTGTTGTTGGCAAACGAAGTGCCTTATTTCCTGATGTGCCCACGATTGCCGAACAAGGCCAACCTGGCTTAGATATGTTGCCTTGGTTTGCCATTATGGGGCCTAAAGGAATGTCGCCTGAGACGGTTCAATTGCTCGCTTCATCCATCATGGGCTCAAATGAAAGTGACTTTAGAAAGAAAATCTATGCCGCAGGTTCAACACCACTTCTTTTAACAGGGACAGCATTTTCAGATCTAATTAAAAACGAAACCAATACTTGGTCAAAACTAATCTTTGATAAAAAAATCAATTTTCAATAAGGAGTATTTAGTATGTCAGGAGTTGTCAGAAGAGTTGTAACCGGCCATGACGAAAATGGTAAAGGTATCGTTATTTCAGATGGTCCTGCACCTTATGTTCATAGCACGCCCATTCGCCCAGGATATTTTTCGACAGATATTTTCAGAACCTTTGAAACACCTGCATTAATTAAAACCAATCAAGATGAAACTACTTTAGGACCACGGCGCCAATTACCAACTAAAGGCGGTTCTGTTTTAAGAATTAATCACTTTCCGCCAGAACCTAATGGTAATGAACATTTGGATGTTCAAGCCTCCAAAGCATTATTTGAGTCTTTAGGTAACGCTGCTGGTAGTTCATTTGAAAAAAATGGACGTCACCCATTAATGCATAGGACAGAAACCATTGACTATGCGATTATTTTGTCAGGTGAAATAACCATGCTTTTGGATGACTCTGAGGTATTACTTAAAGCGGGTGACATCCTAGTTCAGTGCGGCACTGATCATGCTTGGACTAATCGATCCAACGCACCATGTGTAGTTGCCTTTATCCTGATTGATGGGGAGTATGACGAAACCTTAGAAAGTATCGTTCAGTCTCACGAAAAGTAGCCTATCTAAAAGGTAGACTACTTTTGAGAAATAAAGAATCCTAAAAGCTACGCTCTATTTTCTAACAGAGCACCTATTTTCAGCTGAGCATTCGTCACCAATAACGCCTATTGCTTGAATTTCAATCTCAATGCCGGGCCTTGCAAAATTTGTGACGGTAATTAATGCACTACCTGGATAGTTGCCGTTTTGGAAAAAGCCCTTTCGCATTTCAACAAAGCGGTCTCCATAACGTGACTCTTTGATGAAAACGGTCATTTGCACAATATTGCCAACTGAGCCACCAGCATCTTTCATAACAGCATCGACTTGAGAAAATACCTGTTTCACCTGTGCTTCGAAGTTATTAGAGATGTCATTCCCATTGTTGTCCTTTGTGGCTGTTTGGCCAGCGACCCAGACAATCTTTCCACCTTTAGTAATTACTCCAGGAGAAAATGCACGTGATAACTGGAATGGGGTTTTATCCATGTACTCAGCTGCAGTTGAATAGGCTAAAGGTAATATTAGAAAACTTAAAACACTAACTCTAAAAAATACTCGGATAAATTTCATGATTTTGTCTCCTTGGTTGCAATCATCTCATCTTATAACATTATTAAAAACGCTCCTTTAAAACATTTTGACAAATGAATGGAGTTGTTTAAAAGCCTCATTCAAAATCTAATCTTAGGGATTCATCGGGTTGAAGCTCTTTCATAGAAATGTTAACTTCAAGCAAAGCATTTTTTTGCCAGATGATTAATGAGGAAATTACGGTGATAAAAATAGTTAATAAGTTAAATCATTACAATGAACATAAAAAATTAACTGTGTGCCAATACAAAATGTATACCAAAACTTTGATTTTTTAAATCCAAAATATTAGAAAAACTTATCAATGACTAGAGAAATATTGAGAAATTTTATGGAATTACTTAAAGTTTGGGGAATATCAAGCGGTATCCTTTTACTTTCAATTGTCCATACGCAGACATATGCAACTACAAAATATCCATCTAAGCCAGTAAGAATCGTGGTCGGCTTTTCAGCTGGAGGACCTGTTGACAATATCTCCAGAATTCTTTCGAAACGATTGAGTGAAAAATTAGGTCAATCATTTATTGTGGATAACAAACCTGGCGCCAGTAGCATGATTGCTGCACAATTTGTTGCAAATGCTGAGCCAGATGGTTATACCTTATTAATGGTAGCGTCCACCCATGCAATCAACCCGAGCCTATATAAAAATATTGCATTTGATACTGCCAAAGACTTTACGGCAATCACTTTTGTTGCTGAGAATGCATTTGTTCTCGTGGTGCCAAAAGATTTAAAAGTAAATTCGTTAACGGATTTGCTTGTGTTGGCAAAGAGTAACTCTACGCCATTAAATTACGCATCTGCAGGGGTTGGTGGCTTACCCCATTTAGCTGGTGAATTATTAAAGCTTGAAGCTGGCATTGACGCTAATCACATTCCTTATAAAGGAGCCTCTCCAGCCTCTGTCGATCTATTAGCTGGCCATGTCTCTTTTATGGTGAACAATATGCAGTCAGCTTTGCCCTATATCAAGGATGGTCGTTTGAAAGCCTTAGCCCTTACATCAACGGAGAGATTGAGTGTGTTGCCAAAGGTGCCAACATTTAAGGAGCTTGGATACAAAGGTTTGCAGATTTCGGGTTGGTACGGATTACTAGGTCCAGCAGGTATGTCTCCCGAAATTGTTAAACAACTTAATAGCCAAATTACACAGATTTTGAAAGAAAAAGAGGTCATTGATCAAATTAGGTCTGATGGCGCAGAAGTTAAAGTGGGTTCTCCCAAGGAGTTCTCAGATCGAATTAATAGTGACACGATCAAATGGTCAGAAGTTGTGAAGCGCGCAGATGTGAAAGGTCAGTAGGCATGCAAAGTAAATATTTAGAGGTAAGCCCAGGGGTTAATTTATATTGCCAAGTTCAAGATTTCACAGATCCTTGGACTCAGGCACCTACGATTGTGATGGTCCACGGTTTCGCTGAAAGTTCTGCATCTTGGTATGCTTGGATTCCATTTTTGGCGAGGCAGTATCGTGTCGTTTTATTTGATATGAGGGGTTATGGCAAATCGACGCCTATGCCAAGTGATTTCTCCTGGACGATGGGCTGTTTGTTGGATGATATAACGGCAGTTGCCAATAGTTATTCATTAGATCAATTTCATATCATTGGCGCAAAAAGTGGTGGTTCGCTAGTACTGCAATATGCCGCAAAAAATCCGGATAAGGTGATTTCTGTGGTTTCAGTGACGCCGCCAGTAGTGGGAGCGAAGGCAGTGCCCGATTGGCTGAAACAAATCAATGAAGAAGGCGTTAAGCCATGGGCGAGAGCAACGATGCCTGGACGACTTGGTACTAAAGCAAGCCCTCAAGAAATTGATTGGTGGGTTGACCATGTCCAAGGACTTACGCCAGAATCCACCTTGCTAGGATATTTAAAGTGGGTACCAAAGTTGGATTTGCGAGAAGAGGTTCTAAAAGTTCTTTGCCCAACCTTAATTATTACAACATCGGGTAGTGGGTTACGAACCGTTCAAAGTGTTCAGGAATGGCAAAGTAAGATGCATCAGTCTAGTTTGCTAGTCGTCGAAGGAGATGCATGGCATGCAGCAGCAGCTTATCCGGATATTTGTGCAAAAGCAGCTATAGATTTTTTAAATAAGGTTTGATTAGATAACCAAAAGGGAGCTTAAATGATTGCTGGCTATAAGCTCTAAATGAAAAAAGGTTAGCAAAATATTGCTAACCTTTTAATTTTGGTGGCGAATCAGGGATTCGAACCCCGGACCTGCGGATTATGATTCCGTCGCTCTAACCAGCTGAGCTAATTCGCCGAACTTAGTATTATACAGCTAATTTTCGATATTAATCTATTCCGATCATCTTTTTGTAATGAAAGATCCAAAATGATTCTATTTAGCCGCTTGAATAATTTCAGTTAACCAAGCATTTATGCTTTTTCCTGAGGAGTCTGCAACTTAAGTATTTTTCAAAATTTCATTCGAATACACCTAAAATGTAATGGCGAATTTGAAGTTTTTTGATGTCAAAAATTTCTAAATAAAATGGAAAAGAGATGCAACTTATAGCTATTTCAGCAGGAAAAATTAAGAATCTTATCTCAGGGGATAACGCATCTAACAGAGTTATTCCATCGGCAATTGAAAAATTACCTATTAGTACTCTAGGTTCTCCAACTTCAGTAAGAGTTAGGTATTTAGGTATCGAATCCGATGAACAAGCCGATTTGAGAGTGCACGGCGGAGAAGATAAAGCAGTCTATGCTTATCCCTTAGAGCATTATCCATTTTGGAATGATCAGCGTTCTAATGCCTCCAGTGGTTTACTTCCCCTTTCTTTTGGTGCAATGGGGGAAAACTTAACTACCCAGGGCTTTAGCGAAGAAGATGTTTATGTTGGAGATCGCTGGAATATTGGGGAGGTCTTATTAGAGGT
Organism: Burkholderiaceae bacterium; assembly: GCA_947448305.1. GTDB lineage: Bacteria > Pseudomonadota > Gammaproteobacteria > Burkholderiales > Burkholderiaceae > Polynucleobacter. Next base: position 8,499 of record CANFME010000075.1, on the reverse strand, counting down.
GGCAAAATTTAGGGAGCCATGTTTTAAATTTAATATCAAAATGGGATGGTCTGGCGCAGCAAAATCAATGATAGCCAGTGGACACTCCGGGTGGTACTTCAGAGTAATTAAACCTGGAATCATGGTTGCAGGTGATCTAATCACAGTCATACCGGGCGCAAGAGCCCTATCAATCAAAGAACAAGCTCAAAAGTATTACAGCGAACCTAAAAAATAAGAAGAATCGCTATAAAAGTGCTTAACTAATTCAACTTATCGAAAAATTGTCGAACAAGATTTGCGCAAGGTTCAACATGAGTTAAGTGAATCATGTGGAAATCAGATTCGATGATTCCAATTTCCAACTGTGGAATTTGCGCTTGTAAAATTTCTAACTGATTAGAATCTGTGATGGGACCATTACTTGGCATAACCGCTAGTGTTGGACACTGTATATCTTTTAAGAATTCGGTTGCATTGGCAGAATTTACGAGATCAGAATATTGAATCAGGACTTCCGGAGCGCTTTTGGAAAACTCTTCGACATACCATTCCAATAACTTAGGATTAGTATCGGGTGGAAATCTTGCTAAAACACTTGTTTGATAAACCCATTCCTTAATACCCATCTTGTGCATTGCTTCTAGCCTAGAGCTAAACCCTAGGGAATACTTACTTTTCATTGTCTGGTTAATAAAGACAGGCGTAGAAACTAGTGCAAGAGCTTTAACTAAGTGAGGGTGAGTCGCAGATAGGACAATGCCTAGAATTCCTCCCATCGATTCACCGCAAAATAAAATAGGACCGCATTTCAGCTCATTAATGACTTGAACTAAATCGCTGATACAGTTCTCAATTTGAATATCTTGACTTGGGTTTTTGATTGAACTAGATAGTCCTAAGCCCCTCATATCGACTCTTACTATTCGATAATCCCTGGCAAGCAATGGAATCCATTGATACCAAAAAGCACCACTACGACCATTACCGTGCTGAAGAAATAGCGTCGGACGTTCATCCCATGGATTAGTAAAATCATCGATTTGATAATGAATTTGAATGTCACTGTTAACAGATAATAAAGGCATTACTTAATCCAATTCGAGGTTAATCTTCTTTGACAGTTGCAGCCAACGATTTTTATCCGCGTTAAAGAACTCTTTAAATTCGTTCGGAGTACTTGCAACAGGAATTGCTCCATCTTGGCTTAATCTAGAAAGAATGTCAGGATTTTGAATTACCTTTTTAATTGCTTCAGATAATTTATTCACAATGAACTTCGGAGTTTTCTCCGGTAAAAAAACGCCATACCAGCCAACGACCTCCATGTTTGGATAACCTAACTCAATTAAAGTTGGGACGTCCGGAAGAGCATTAGATCGTTGTGCAGTAGTAACAGCTAGGACATTTAATTTTTTACTTTTAATTAAACTGGAACTAGCAAGTAAGTTATTCAACATGAGATCCACATTTCCACCCAGTAAATCATTATTCGCAGGAGCTGCTCCTTTATAGGGAACATGGATGGTTTGTAATCCTAGACGATCATTAATTAACTCCATTCCTAAATGAGGCCCACTTCCATTTCCAGAAGAGGCGTAGCTTAATTTTCCAGGGTTTTTCTTCGCAAACTCATAAAACTGTTTAAAGGTTTTTAATTCCGATTGAGATCCAGTCGTTAACAAATAGGGATACTTGGCGACTAAACTTACGGGTGCAAAATCCTTATCAACATCGAAGGGTAACTTTTTGCTAAAGGCGGGTGAGATGGAAAAAGATGCAATCGTCAAAAGAATGGTGTTGCCATCAGGCGGAGCTAAAGCAACAAATTGAGCGCCAATAATACCGTTTGCACCAGGTTTATTTTCAACATATACAGTTTGATTTAATACTTTGCCAAGTTCAATACTAAGAGTTCTAGCTAATGCATCCGTTCCGCCCCCTGCTGGAAAAGGGACGATGATTTTTATTGTTTGGTTCGGCCAAGTTTGACTGAAAGAACATAGCGGAAAAATAAATAATAAGCTTGATAAAAACAAAACTTTACTTACGAATCTTTGAAAGGTTTTTGTGGAAATTAAATTCATAAGGGAGCGTGCATTCATTAAAGAATGAGATTAGATGATTAAGTGAAATGTATTTTAAGGGATTTATTTTATTAAGTTAAATAAATCTAAGGTTACAAAATTATTTAATAAAAAAGAAGATTTAGTTAAAAGTCAAATCTTCATAAAAGCAAAACATCTTAGAAACAAATCTGAAACCCCTCAGTAATATTGGGCAATTAAATTACTGATATGAAAAGATTTGCTGAAACCACCAAAAAAAAATCCCGAATTGAGATCATTCCCATGATTGATGTCATGATGTTTCTATTGGTTTTCTTCGTCTTAATTAGTCTAAATGTCATACCAGCATTGGGTCTTAAGACAAAGCTTCCAACTTCTACTTCAGCTACCCAAGAGAATCCTCCCAAAAGAATTATTGTTACCTTGCTGCGTGATGGGACCATTCAAGCAGATGGCCAATCTTTAGTTAGCTTAGATGAACTCACTAAAGTCATCAACCTAAAAAAACAAGAATACGCAAATAACTACACCGTAGTCATTCAAGGTGACGAGGCTGCTTCAATGCAAAGTCTCATCGATGTGATGGACATTTTGAAAAAAAATAATGTTGAATCAATGACTATTTCAGCGAAGCGAAAAGTATAAATATGAACCATTCACTATCACCTAACATTTTTAGTACTTATTGGTTTTATGAGAAAAGAGAATCCATTTCATTTTCAGGAGCAATAGCGCTCTGCCTATTAGTAGCAGTGTTGTGGTTGATGCCAAAGTCCTACAAAGAGCCAGTGATTGCTGCTACAGAAATGATGGCCTTGTTGGAAAATATGCCAGTTCCTCAAATTGAAAAGCCTGTAGAGAAAAAAATTGAAGAAAAAAAAGTAGAAAAGAAAATAGAAAAAATTGAAAACAAAGTTGCTGAAAAACCAGTTTCCGCTCCCATAGTTAATGATCCATTTGCAGAAAATGTATCCCCAACACCAGCAAAACAAAATAAAACTGAAAATCAGGCAGCCGCCACCCCAGCTTCACCACCGACCCAAGTTATCCAACAAGCAGTTGCCCTTGCAGCGAAATATGAATCAATTCTCAAAGCATACTTGGAAAAGATTAAACGTTACCCATCTTCTAGAGAAGCGCGTCTTGCTAGGCCTGAAGGGATTGTAAGGGTTTGGCTAGAGCTTTCTAGAACTGGCGAATTAATCGCAGTTGGAATTATGGAATCATCAGGCTTTAATGTGCTTGATAGTGAGACGCTTAAAACAATCAAAAGCGGTAGTTTCCCAGCATTTCCTGATGGAGCCTTTTTAGGTGAAGCGACCCATAAATTTATTGCAAATATGAATTACTCCCTTTCCTCTAATTAACCCTATTTACATCTTCTAATCTTACTTTTAATCTTTTAAGGATAAACCATGAAAAAGCCACAAAGTGCTGTATTCAAACTTTCAGCGATAACATCCGCCATTTTATTAATGGCAGCAATGAATCAAAATGCTGTTGCTCAAAACGCAAGCGATGTTGGTACCATTAACATCACGGGCCAAGGCGAAATTGGCGGCGGTTACATGATTCAGGACGACGGCTTTAAAAACCGTAGTACTGTAACAAAAGAAGCGATTGATACAGTTAGATCAACAACAAACCCATATCAAGTTCTCAGTATTTTGCCAAGCGTAAATACTTACTCACAAGATGCTACTGGTTTGTTCGGTGGTAACATTCGTGTAAGAGGTTTCAACTCTGATCAGATGGGTTTTACTATTAACGGTGCACCAGTTAATGACTCAGGAAACTTCGCAGTATATCCACAGGAATACACAGACTCAGAAAACCTTTGTGAAATTTTTATTACTCAAGGTTCAGTTGATAATGATGCTCCACACGTTGGTGCCTCAGGCGGTAACATCGGTATGAACTCTTGCGGCCCTAAAGATACTTTGGGTGGTAAATTTACTCAGACTCTTGGTCAATTAGGCTTTACAAAAACATTTATTCGACTTGACTCAGGTAAATTAGGCACAGATAGCCCATTAAAATTCTTTATCTCAGCATCCCATGCCCAAGGAGACAAATTCAAGGGACCAGGTAGTGCATACCGTGATCACGTTGATGCAGGTTTAGATTGGAAATTAACGACAGACACGAAGTTGACTGCCAACATACTTTACAACTATGCAGTGAATAATAACATTGCTACTTTGACAAAAGCTCAGTACGCCGCTAACCCAAGTATGGATAACAGCACAACCGTGCCACAACATACAACTGGTGGTGCAAGTGAAGCGACCAACTTTAGTACATCTGCTGCAGCGGATAACAGTAAATTTAATACGTACTATGGATATTCTTTAAATCCATTCAGAAACACATTATTTACATCTAAGCTTTCATCAAGAATTGATGATAAATTAACATTAAGTGCAGAGCCCTACTATTGGTTTGGTTACGGTACTGGTGGTGTAGAACAAAAAACATTATCAACTGTTGGCTCTTTCACAGGTTCAAGTATCGGTGGCGGTATTGTTAACCCATACGGTGGCGGAACACAAACAGTAGGTATTTATTCTGGTTCTGTAACGAAGACTCAACGTCCTGGTATTACATTGAAGGCTGACTGGGACCTTGAAGATCACAAAGTGTTAGCTGGAATTTGGTACGAAAAAGCAAATCACCGTCAAACTGGTCCTGCCACAACAGTTGATAATCAAGGCAATATCTCTGATTTATGGTTAATGAACGGTTATGTTAACTACCAAAACGGTACGCCATATGAAGCCAGAAATTATGTAACAATTTCCACAGGCACATCCTACTTCTTACAAGACACATTCAAGGTCAACAAAGAATTAGATTTGTTTGCTGGTGTGCGTTATGCATCGATCAATCGTGACTTTGATAACTACGCATCTAGCCAAACTGGCGGTGGTATGGACTATAGCATCAATGCTAAATACGAAAAATTATTACCAAGCATCGGCGCTCGTTATAAGTTAGATGATTCAAATCAACTGTACTCAAACATCACGCAAAATATGCGTGCTCCGTCAAACTTTGTATTGTCAGGCTTAGTAGCTGGAACTGTAACTTATACTAACGGCGTAGCAACTAGCGCATTGGCCTTAAATCCAGTAACAGTGAAAGAAGAAACTTCTACGAACTATGAAGCAGGATATCGTCACTTCGGTAAAGATGTGAATGTATCTCTCGCAGCGTTCTATGTTGACTTCAAAGACCGTATTGCACAGTCTTATAATCCTGATACAAATTCCTATGCGGATTACAACGTAGGTAATTCAACTGTAACGGGTATTGAGTTCCAAGCTGGTACGAAGCCAATGAATGGTTTCAGTGCATTTACATCTGCAACATATACCAATAGCGTACTCAAGTCTGATTTCAAAACGTTGAACGGTTCTACTCAGGCAACATTACCTACTAACGGCATGCAGTTCCCGGATACACCGCAATGGATGTTTGCCTTATCTGGCCAATATTCAAAAGGACCTGTCATGGCTCAGTTAATTGGTAAATATACTGGCATGCGTTATACAACTTTAATGAATGATGAGTCTTTAGACGCATATTTCACTTTAGATATGAATGCAGGATATCGCTTTGAAAACACAGCATTCCTTAAGAACCCAACCGTACGTTTGAACTGGTCAAATATTTTGAATACTGGTTACTTACTTGCTAACTCAGGTAGCGGATCAAGTATTTCTGCCACTTCAAACCCAGCAAACTCAAGCTACAAAGGTTACGGCGTCCCATCCTATTATGTTGGCGCACCAAGTTTTGTAAGTGTTTCATTTAGTACTGAGTTTTAATAATGGAATTATTGCATCAGATTTCATTTGGCATGATGATTATTGCTGGGATTTTAGCAATGGTTGTTAGTATTGAGCGAGTCATATTTTCTTCGGTAAACTTGACGCGCTCAAAACAAGTCTTACGTTCTGTTAACACTGGAGAAATCGGTCAGATTGACGGTTTACTGAAAAATGATTCGGTTTCTCATATGGTTGCTGAAATAGCAAAGATTAAAAGCCAAAACTTAAATCCAAGTATCTATCAGGATAGAATTGAAGCTGCTTATCTGGAAGCTAAAGATACTTTAAATAGTCGTCTTTGGATTTTGGATACAGTTGTCACTGCTGCCCCTTTAATGGGCTTGCTAGGAACAATTTTCGGTATTGTTGATACATTTTTAGCCTTATCAAAATCAGGTATGTCAGATCCTGCATCTGTCAGTTCTGGGATTGGCACCGCTCTTTATGCTACTGCTTTAGGAATATCCATCGCTTTATTATGCTTGCTAATTTTCAATTTTTTAAATGATCGTAATGAACGAATTATTGAAAATTTAAAAATGTTAATCCTTCGTGCCTAAAATATTTAATAAAAATAATTAAATTGTTTTGACTACTAAAGGTTTTTAACTTTTAGTAGTCAATTTTTTTTAGCCAGCCAAATCGTTTAATCTAACTCAGCAAATGAAAATCTTATCCTCTAAACGTTTTCTACTTCAACAGGTATTGTTGGGATTGTTTTATCTTTTTTCAGCCAACGCGTCAGCGCAAATTACTAAGAAGGATTTGCCATTAGAAATTAATGGCCCGATGGCTGGAAGTGTCACGATGAAATCAGCGAAAATTTGGGCTCAACTGGCGCTGATTCAACCAACTGAAAAATTTCAAACTTTCATTGAATATGACGCGATTAGTAACACCGGTAAGTTAGCTAAGAAGGCTCAGACTACAAAAACTGAAGTGTTAGACGCTGAGAAAAATAACTCTATTTGGGAGTTGAATGATCTTGAACCAGAGACTAAGTATCAATATCGCGTTATTGCTAAAAAGGGTAGCCAATTAATAAGTTCTAAAATATATTCCTTTCAAACTGAAACCCTTTGGCAGTGGCGCAAAGATCCACCCTCTATTAGAGTCTTAGCGAGTTCATGCGCGTATACGAATGATGCTGCTGAAGATCGCCCAGGCAAACCATACGGACAGGGTAATCAGATATTTACAACGATGGGGAATTTAAAGCCTGATGTAACGCTTTGGATGGGAGATAATATCTACTTAAGAGAGCCTGATTTTAGTAATCCTAAAGCAATGGCCAGTCGTTATGATAAGTGGCGCTCAATTTTAGAGTTACAACCTCTAATGCACAGTGGAACTCATCTTGCCACGTGGGATGATCATGATTATGGTGCCAATGACAGTAATTCCTCAAATCCATTTAAACAAGTATCTTTAGACTTATTTAAACAATATTGGCCTAATCCAAGTTTTGGAATACCTGAACTGCCTGGTGTTTTTACCCAATATAAAAGTAGTGATGTAGAGTTTTTTGTGCTGGACGATCGCTGGTATCGTGATGGTGATCATCTTCTTGATGACACAAAACAAATGTTAGGTGCAGGACAAGTTCGTTGGTTGAAAAATGCCTTACTGTCATCAACAGCAACTTGGAAATTAATCATTACGGGAAGCCAAGTACTGAATTTGAATAACAAATACGAAGGTTGGCATCATTTCGTTAAAGAAAGTAATGAATTCCAAGAGTGGCTCGAAAAGCAAAAAGTTCCTGGTGTAATCTTGTTGTCAGGCGATAGACATTTTTCAGTACTATTAAAAAAAGAACGAACCAATACTTACCCACTTTATGAATTAACTTGTTCCCCAAGTACGGCTGGCGCTTACACATCCGCAGGTAAAGAAACCCAAAATAACCCACAGGTGGTTAAGGATAGTCTAATCACTACGAATAACTTCTGTGATTTAGAGTTTTCAGGTAAGCGTGGCGATCGTAAAATGCTGATTCAAATCAAGGATCAACTCGGTAAAAGTTTATTTACAACCTCTATTGCTGAATCTGAACTCAAATAGACTTAACTAGCTCAAGCTCATTTTGCCAACAACATATCGGCTTTTCGAATAAAATGTTTTGATGAAAGTGCAAAAAACCCTAACCGAATCAGAATTATCGAGAGTTATCGAAATGGCTTGGGAAGACCGCACGCCATTTGATGCTATTCAGATGAGTTTCGGGTTATCAGAATCTGATGTAATTGATCTGATGCGTAGAGAAATGAAGAGAACTTCATTCAAGATGTGGCGTAAAAGAGTCACAGGACGAGGAACTAAACACTTAGCATTAAGAAATGAGCAGGTCACACGAGCCTACTGCCCAACCCAATATAAAAATAAATAACACTCCAATAGACCAGTGCTAAGCTGTTCCATTCTTGAACAGAATCAAAAATTTCACTTTAACAATCATTTATTTCTGTCACTTAAAAAAAGGTATTCAATGAAATTATTATCTCCCATAACATTAGGAAAAATTCAAATCAGTAATCGTATCGTTATGGCACCATTAACTAGAATGAGGTCAGATGAGCTTGGTGTTTTAAGCCACTTGGCAGCAGAGTACTATCAAC
>CANFME010000074.1 GCA_947448305.1 Burkholderiaceae bacterium | reverse complement strand
TGGGATTTTGCATCGCTTTGGAGCTTGAACAGCATCATCTAAATTTCTCGGAAAGAGTAAACCTAAATCAGCACCAACGTCTGCTGCTGCATTGATCCTAAATACAGCTTCATCAAGTCCTGCTGAACGACAGGTATCGGTTCTTGCAATGATGACAAAGTTAGGATCTAGACGATCGCGCTCTTTACAAGCGTAAGCAATTTTTTCAATATACTCTTCTCTAGAAATACCGTGAACAACGTATTTATGATAGTGTGCGCGTTTTGGGAAAACTTGATCTTCAATATGGATCCCCGCAACTCCAGCACGAATAAACTCGTTAACTGTGCGCATGGTATGTAGTGAGTCGCCCCATCCTGCACCAGCATCAGCAATAAGAGGGATATTGACTTTACCAGTGATGTCTTGAGCCATCTTGACTTGTTCCGTCATTGTCATTAAAGGCTCTGTGATTGCTGAGGAGGCACCTGATACATAGCCGCCAATAAATACGGCTTCAAACCCCAGTGACTCAACTAGTCTTCCTTGTAAAGGGTCACTGACGGAAGGTAGATGCAAAAAAGTATTTTTTTGCAGTAATTGGCGCAACTGTAAAGTGTTATTTGACATAAAATTTTAGAAGAGAATCAAGGTGAAGATTCTAAAACTTCAGTGGAATTTAAAAATTTGAATGATATTAAAACAACTGAAGTTAAAGAATTGAATAATTATTTAATTGGAGAAAATTCCGTTGGTTCCATAAAGACGGATTGTACTTTTACGACAATCGGACCATTTGTCATTGAAGCTTCTCTAGCGGCTATCCATTCTGGATCTTTTTGAAATGCTTCCCAACTCTTTTTGGCTTGTTCACGACTTGGATGTGCAACAATATAAACAAGCGTATTAGGTTGGTCTGTTGGGATCCAATAACCAATATTGGTAATGCCATGTCTTTCAAAGAATCGTGTAGTATGATTTTTAAAGCGAGCAACCACATCGCCTAATCTGTTTTCGTGACTTGTATAAGTTCTTAATTCGAAGACGCGTTGTGAGGGGTTCGTTTGCGCATTAACTAGACAAGAAGTAAAGACGGAAATAGTAAGGCCAATACTAAGAATTACTTTGAGCAATAATTTGTTCATCTGTTGTCTCCAGAAAGTTTGATTTTTATTTAATTTATACAACTAAATCTATTCTAACGAAAAAATATCATGACGGGCATTTTTCAGACATTCAAGGAATACTGCAATAAGGTAATTCGATTTAGTAAATTTAAAATCTATGTTTTATGGTTTGCATTAAAAAATCCCGATACTTCTAAATTACTAAAATTTTTTGGGTTTCTTGTGATGATTTATGTATTAAGTCCAATTGACTTGATACCTGACTTTATCCCTATTATTGGTTATTTAGACGAATTAATCTTAGTAACATTGATGGTTAGTGTTTGTCTTTATTTTATTCCTCAGTATGTCATGGACGAATCAATTACTTTAGCAAAAGAATTAATTAAGAAAGAGGAGCGCTTACCGAAATTAAAGTGGGGAGCAATTCTTATTGTCTTCATTTGGATAGGGGTAATTTGGTATATCTTGACGCAGACCAGTGTTCTAAAATATTTCAATTATTAAAACTTTTAGAGATTGTCGTTTGAAGTTGTTTGGAACAGTCAGTCATCTACTAGATAACTAGTTTCAAAGTGATTCCTCTAGTCCAAGTAATCTAGAGGGTATCTTTAGAAAATTATAAAAAACTTTAAAAAAAGAATTCATGAAAAAAAATCTACTTATCTCCAGTTTACTTTTATCTTGCACTCTGTCTTGTTTGACCCAGGCCGCACCCTTAGCCTTTGTGTCTAACGAGGGATCAGGAACAGTTAGCGTGATTGATTTAGCGAAAAATGCGGTAGTCAATACGATGGAGCTTTCTGGTAAGCCTAGAGGTATATTTGCTGCGCCGAATAACCCATTCATTTTCGTTACAGAATTCACAAAAGAGCAGTTATTGAAAATAGATGTCTCAACCCAAAAGATTGTTCAACAAGCAGCATTAGGTAAATCTCCTGAAGCAATCTATGTCTCGAAAGATGAGAAGTGGATTACCGTGGCAAACGAGGATAGTAATAGCGTTTCTTTAATTGATTTTAGTACACTCAAAACCGTGATCGAGATTCCGGTTCAAGGTAAAAACCCAGAGCATGCGGTCATGTCTCCTGATAATCAATGGATTTACGTCTCAGCAGAAGATTCAGATAAGGTCGATGTGATTGATGTTCAATTACGTAAGCAAGTGTCACAAATCCAAGTAGGTAAGAGACCTCGGGGAATTGGTTTTACTCCTGATGCTAAAACTGTAATTGTCGCTTGCGAGATTGAGAGTAAGACTTATCTGATTGATGTAAGTTCTAAAACAGTTAAAGCAGTTATTAACACGGGGCTTCGTAGCAATGGCGTGAGCATTCACCCTAACGGTAAGATCGCATATGTTTCGAATGGTGGTGATGGAACTGTGGCTGTAATTGATATTGAAAAGCAAAGCGTATTAAAAACCATTCCAGTTGGTAAAAGACCTTGGAATATGGCCATCACTCCAGACCAAAAGAAGTTACTAGTAGCCAATGGTCGTAGTAATTCAGTAACAGTTATTAATTTAGATTCAAATGAAGCGGAAACAGAAATTTCTGTAGGATATCTACCTTGGGGTGTCGCAATTAAGTAGGTTTAGAACCACATCCTAGTCAAGATGTTTTTCTTGTCGATTAAAAGATGTTTTAGAACTGCAAGAACATGAATGGCAATAAGGATTAGCAAGATAATCACACTTGCTTCATGAATCTGTTTCATGATCTCTTTTAGGCTATCATTGGCCATCAAAAACTTTGGTAATTCGATGCCAAAATATTTAATCGGATATTTTGAAAAAGAAGATCCTAAGAAGCCACTCAGTGGTACGCAAATCATGGAAATATATAGAGCGAAGTGACCTACTTTAGCGAGTATCTTTTCTTTTGGTTTCATAAACTCAGGTAAAGCTGGTGGACGATGAGTAAGTCGCCAAATAATTCTTAAGAGAATGAATAAGCCAATCGTGATACCAACTGATTTATGCACATTAAACCAACCCGCACGAAGACCGGGTGGGGTCTTAGGCAATTCTGTCATCCAATATCCCAGGGCTAATTGCGTTAGGATCGCCATGCCAATGATCCAGTGCAATATGATTAAGCCATAGTGATAGGGTTTTGAGATCTGCATGATTAATTGTTTTAATGAAATAAAAATAAGGGCCAGTTGAATACTGGCCCTTAGATTGATTTAGTCTTTCATGATGGCAAAAGTCCAAACAGCTGCACCTGGCTGCACTTTGCCAGCTGTTTCGCGGCGAAGAGATGTTCCAGTTGCTAAGCCTGATAGAACAGTCACATATTGACGACCACCTAAGGTGTAGGTAATCGGCTGTGCATTAATGGCTGAGCCAGTCTGGAATTCCCAAAGCACTTTACCAGTATTTTCATCAATCGCTACAAATTCACCTGAAATCTTACCCGTGAATACAATACCACCACCTGTTACTAAAGTTCCAGACCAAATTGGGAATTCAACTTGAGGAATTTTCCAATCTGCTTTTACAGAAACTGGATCGAGGGCACCAAAGTAGCCCCATGGTAACTTAGGATCACGTTCTTTTGTCGAGTTCGTTGCGCCCATATAGCGTTCACCTGGTTTATAGTTTGGTGCTGACTGATTATTCAACTGATAAATCGCCGTTTCTTCTTGCATTGGTAAATAAACTTTTTGTTTATTCGGGTTATAAGCCATTGGAGACCAGTTTTTACCGCCTGTCCAACGCGGTTGTAATTCAACTTTTTCTCCTGCTCGAATTTTAGCTGCAAGCTCAGTTTCTTCAACTCTACCAAAGCTCGGATCAATCGTCGGTTTTGCCCAGTTCACAGGTACATAAGCGTGACCTGAAATTAATTTACCATTTGTGCGATCTAGGACATACATAAAACCGTTACGGTCAGCGTGTAACAAGGCTTTTCTTTTCTGACCAAAGATTGTCATATCGGCTAAGATATTTTCGTTTACCCCATCATAGTCGTAGGTTTCAGCGGGAGTCCATTGATAATGCCAAGCAATTTCGCCTGTTTTAGGACGAATGGCGATGACAGACGCTACGTATAAATTATCGCCTGGACGCCATTTACTATTCCATGGACCACCATTACCAGTTCCCCAGAAGCTTAAATCGAGTTCAGGGTCATAAGAACCTGTAATCCAAGTTGATCCACCACCACGAAGATAGGAGTCGTCGTTTGGCCAAGTCTCACTACCTTTTTCTCCTGGTGCAACGGTCGTGAAGCGTCTCCATAACTCTTTTCCAGTTTGTGGGTCATAACCAGCTACGAAACCGCGAACGCCATATTCTCCCCCAGTCATACCCGTCATCAAAACACCGTTGGCAACCGATGGTGCACTCGTAATGGAGTAGCCGTCTTTCCACTCGGCTACTTTTGTGCGCCAAAGTTGCTTACCTGTTTTAGCATCTAGTGCTTTGATATAGGAATCAAGGGAGGCAACAAAAACCTTACCTTCATAAATTGCTACGCCACGATTGGATAAGCCACAACAAACAATCCTTGCCGCTTCTCTTTCCCATTCAATTGGTGTTGCCCAAATTTGACGTCCTGTTTTAATATCAATCGCAACGGTTTGTTGTACGTTGGTGACGTACATCACACCGTTGTAAATCATTGGTTGAGCTTGTTCGCCAACATTGTTATTTAAGGAGTGACTCCAGACCGGAACCAATTTCTTGATGTTCGCCTTAGTAATTTGTTTTAGGGGACTAAATCGTTGTTGGTGATAACCCATGCCATAGGTTAAAACGTTATCCGTATTGCCACCCTTGTTACCATCTGCAATTAGTTCTTGTTGGGTTTGAGCTTGCGTGACTGAACAGGAAATGACAGTACTTAAGCCAAGTAAAAGATACATCAATTTCTTCATTATGGTCTCCATGTGATATGAGTAGGATTAATTTTTTTTATTATTCTTCCAATTTAGCCTATTTTTGACTTTAGTGTCTATAACTTTTTACATGTCTAAATAGATACCCTAATAGACAGTTTTTTAAAAAGACGTATTGTTGATACCTTAGGAGACAACTAAAAACCATCGAGAATCACAATTCAATTACTCGAGAAACTGAAAATGAAAATTACAAAATTAAGAACACTTAAGAATCAGTCGCAGACTGAAAATCTTTTAGAAGAATTATCCCTGCCATCTAAGTTACCAGAAAACCCGAAGCGTGAACTGGACCGAAGAAAGTTCATGCAAACGAGTCTACTTGCTTTGGCAAGTTCCCCTGCGATGGTGATGGCGGATGAGTCGATTAAAAATGATTTTCCAGCATGGTCTACAACTCCTGGTAAGGGACTCAATGAATACGGTCAGCCTTCTAAATTCGAGGCAGCAACGAAAAGAGGTGTTGCTAAAGCCTACGGCGATTTAGCCCCAGGCACTGGTTCAGCAAGGACACCCATTGAGAAGTTAGAGGGCATTATTACTCCCAATGGACTTCACTTTGACCGCAGTCATAATGGCACACCGGATATAGATCCGACGAAACATCAATTGAGCATTCATGGTTTAGTGGATAAGCCGCTCAATTTCTCAGTAGAAAATTTATTGAGATATCCGATGATCTCAAGAACCTATTTTGTGGAATGTGCGGGTAATAGTGCAGCAAATATTATTGCTCCGCAACCAATTCAAGCTACTGCTGGGACTTTACATGGTCTAATTTCTTGCAGTGATTGGACGGGCATTCCATTATCTGTTTTATTAAGAGAAGCTGGCGTTAATCCGGCTGGCAAGTGGATATTGGCAGAAGGTGCTGATGCTGCTGGTATGAGTCGAAGTTTCCCAATCGAAAAAGCCATGGATAATGCCATGATTGCGCTTTATCAGAACGGCGAAAAAATCAGGCCTGAACAAGGCTATCCAATGCGGTTACTGCTCCCAGGATGGGAAGGTAATATGAATGTGAAGTGGTTAAGAAGCTTGAAAATTACGGCTGAACCCACTCACACTAAGGATGAAACTTCAAAATATACTGACCCATTATCAAACGGTAAAGCTAGACAATTTACTTTTGAACTAGGTGTTAAATCCATTATTACAAAGCCATCTGGTTTGATGAAACTTCCAAGTAAGGGTTTTTATGAGATTAGTGGTATTGCTTGGTCGGGAGCAGGAAAAGTTGCTCGGATTGAAATTTCCACCAATGGCGGCAAAGATTGGTTTGATGCTGTGATTGATGGACCAAACCAAGCATTTTGCTTAGTCCGGTTCAGAGCGCCTTGGAATTGGAATGGAGAACCTGCATTCCTGCAGAGTAGAGCAATCGATGAACGAGGCAATATTCAGCCTACTCGCGCTGCTTATAAAGCCAATAACGCGGTTGATGGACGTTATCACAACAATACCATCGTTACATGGGCAGTACAGGCTGACGGGAGTGTACAAAATGCATATCTATAAACAAACCTTTTTGTCGATCTTAATTTTAGGATCAATGATTGCTTGCACAACATCCCAACATCAACCAAGTCCTAATTTGGGACAACCAATGTCGGCATTAGAAATTAAAAAACTAGATATTAGTATTGGTCCTGATGGCGTGGGATTACCGGTTGGTTCGGGTAATGCGAAGCTAGGTGCAAAGGTGTATGAAGCACAGTGCGTATCTTGTCATGGTGTTAAAGGCCAAGGTAAGCCAGTCGATGCTTTAGTTGGCGGAATTGGTAGTTTAAGCACAGATAAACCCGTTAGAACGGTGGGTAGTTTTTGGCCTCACCCAACGACTTTGTTTGATTACACGAGAAGATCGATGCCGCTCCAAAGTCCTAAGTCTTTAACCAATAATGAAGTTTATGCCGTGAGTGCTTATATTTTATTTTTGAATGGCATTATTAGTGAAGATTATGAATTAAATCAACAAAATCTTGCTCAAGTAAAAATGCCAAATCGCGATGGTATGATTGATTTTTCTAAAGAGAAAGCAGTTACTTATAAGTAGTATTTAGTCAGTTTTTTAGTTGGTTAAGTTATAAATTAAAACGTCCAAAGAGACGAAGCTGGGTGATGAGTTTGATGTAATGATCTCATCGTTATCAAAAATATTTAAAGGAGACAAATCCATGAAATTCATTGGATTAAAAGGTGGCTTGAAATTAGCCACTGCAATTGTTGCATTAACTCTAGCGCCTTTGAGCTTTTCACAATCTCTGCAGGACTTAAAAAATGACCCGAAGAATGCTGAAAATGTTTTAACTTATGGCATGGGTTATAACCAGCAGCGCTATAGTGATCTGTTGCAAATTAATAAAGATACGGTTAAACGCTTAGTTCCTGTTTGGAGTACTTCTCTGGGTAGTAATTATGGTGAGCAAGGGCAGCCTTTAGTTTATAACGGAGTTATGTACTTAGTGAATGCTGAGTATACCGTTGCGATTAATATCGAAAATGGACAGCAGATTTGGCGTACGAAAGTAGATTGGGATCCAGGCACACCAAGAGTTGTCTGTTGCGGTATTACCAATAAAGGGTTGGCAATTTATAACGGTAAAGTTTTTCGTGGCACTTTAGATGCGCACATGGTAGCCTTGGATCAAAAAACAGGTAAACAAGTTTGGAAAACGAAGATTGCTAATTGGCAGGAGGGTTTCACAATTACTTCTGCTCCCATGATTGCTAATGGCGTTTTAATAACGGGTATCTCTGGAGCTGAGTTCGGTGTGCGAGGTTTTCTGGACGGCCTTGATCCTGAAACAGGAAAGCAACTTTGGCGTAAATATACGATTCCTGCACCAGGTGAAAAAGGCAATGAGACTTGGCCTAAAGGCGACGCTTATTTACGTGGCGGTGGTTCCACTTGGATTACAGGTTCTTACGATCCTGATTTAGATACCGTTTATTGGGGTAT
Source organism: Burkholderiaceae bacterium (assembly GCA_947448305.1). GTDB lineage: Bacteria > Pseudomonadota > Gammaproteobacteria > Burkholderiales > Burkholderiaceae > Polynucleobacter. The sequence continues at coordinate 5,252 of CANFME010000074.1, read as the reverse complement.
CGGTAATGCTGGTCCTTGGGCACCTGGTGGTAGACCAGGAGATAACCTCTATACAGCTTCTGTACTCGCTTTAAATCCTAAAACTGGTGATATTAAATGGCATCGTCAAATTGTTCCTAATGAAATGTTTGACTTAGATGCGGTTTGGGAATGGATTGTTGGCGATATTAAGTACAAAGGAACAACCAGAAAAGTGATTATGCATTTATCACGGGGTGGATTTTTATATGTAGTTGATCGCAGGAACGGCGAGTTACTTTCTGCGAAGCCTTTTGAGAAAATTAACTGGGCTACCCATGTGGATATGAAAACAGGCCGCCCAGTTGAATCTGAAGTTTCTAAAAAAGTTCGCGCTGGTGAGCAAATTGAATTATGGCCTGGTCAATGGGGTGCAAAAACATGGGGACATGCGGCATTTAATCCCCATGATGGACTCATTTATACCAATACGACCCACGCCTCCCGTTTAGTTAAATTTGAACCAGTGGAATATAAAGTCGGTCAGCGTTATGTGGGCTTGCAAAATGCTCCAGCACCAAGAGATCCGAAGGAGCCAATTGGTCATATGGAGGCGATTGATCCAATAACTGCGAAAGCAAAATGGCGTGTACCTTTAATGGATATTCCAAATTACTCCGCTGTATTAGCTACTGCTGGTGGATTGATGTTTACCGGTAAAGAGACTGGTGAACTCCTTGCATTAGATATGGAAACAGGCAAACAGTTATGGGAGTATAAAACGACTTCAGGCATTAATGCACAACCCATTACCTATCTACATAAAGGCAAACAATATATCGCTGTACAGTCAGGGATTGGTGGCGTGAACGTTGTCAGAATGGGTCCTCAACTGAAAGATATCCCACGGGGTGGCTCAGTTGTTGTTTTTGCTTTAATGGATAAATAATCGAAAGACGATGATGAAAAAAATAATTGCTACTTTTGCGATAGTTTGCTCAATCAGTTTGAGTGTCTTTGCGCAGACCAATCAAGATTTAATTGCTAACGGAAAAACGGGTTCAACCGATGAAGTCCTTACCTATGGTATGGGATATAACCAAAACCGCTATAGTCCCTTGACTCAAATTAATAAAGATACCGTGAAAAAACTCGTGCCGGTATGGAGTCTTGGCATGGAAAATGATACGGGCGAACAAGCACAACCAATGATTCATGATGGTGTGATGTATGTGAGTGATGCGAAGTGGACGATTGCCATTGATGCTGTATCTGGCAAGCAGTTATGGAGAACACCCGTTGATTATGATCCCGATACGCCAAGAGTCGTTTGTTGTGGTGTCTCTAATAAGGGTGTTGCACTTTATAAAGGGATGGTATTAAGAACCACTTTAGATGCCCATGTGATGGCGCTTGATCAAAAAACGGGTAAGCAAATATGGAAACAGAAGGCTGCTGACTGGAAGCAAGGCTACTCTTTAACAGCTGCGCCACTTTTAGCAAACGGCGTTCTCATGACGGGTTGCTCTGGAGCTGAATTTGGTGCTCGTTGCTTCATCGACGGTTGGGAGCCAGAAACTGGTAAGCATTTATGGCGTCGTTGGACCATTCCTGGGCCTGGCGAAAAGGGGCACGAAACTTGGATTCCTTCAGAATCTTATAAAAATGGTGGCGGCAGTGCTTGGATTACGGGTTCTTACGATCCTGAATTAGATCTAGCCTATTGGGGAACTGGTAATGCTGGCCCATGGAATCCAACCAATCGAAAAGGTGATAACTTATATTCTGCTTCGATTTTGGCAATTCGTCCAAGTACTGGAGAAATTGTTTGGCATTATCAAGCTGTGCCTAACGATGTTTTTGACTGGGATACCGTTTTTGAATTAGTACTAGCTGATATTAAAGTGGAAGGTCAAAACAGAAAAGTACTCATGCAACTGAATCGTAATGGCTTTTTATATGTCTTAGACAGAGCAAATGGTAAATTAATTTCTGCTAAGCCTTATGAGAAAGTCAATTGGGCAACGCATGTAGATATGGTGACCGGACGGCCAGTTGAGTCAGAGGAAACCAAAAAATTAAGAGCTGGAGAGCAAATCCAGATGTGGCCTAGTGTTCGTGGTGCTAAAAATTGGCCACACGTTGCATTTAACCCGAATACTGGCTTAGTTTATGCTACAACGAATCATGCTTATTCAAATTATCGTTTCGTACCGCTAGCAGAATTCAAGCCAGGATTTAGATTTCAAGGGGTTGAGAATACTTATTCTCCGATTAATCCAGATACTGTCGCAGGTCATATTGAGGCGATTGATCCATTAACTGCAAAACCCAAATGGCGTTTGCCATTGATTGGTCAAGTCGGTGGTGCTTCGATTATTGCTACTGGTGGTGGATTATTATTTACAGGTAAACATACTGGAGAAGTGATTGCAATCGATGCCGATAAAGGTGAGGTAGTTTGGGAGTTTAAAACTCCATCAGGCATCAATTCTAATCCAATTACTTGGAGTAGAAATGGCAAGCAATACGTCACTATCTTATCGGGTATTGGTGGAGTTGTTTCAGGGATGAGAGGGTTACCTGATATTCCTAAAATGGGCTCAATTTGGACTTTTGCTTTAATGGAGTAAGCATTTGATGTATTTAAAAAAAATAATAGTTGTAAGTTGCTTTGGTTTTCTATTGTCTGATTTTGCATTAGCACAAGAAGAAGTTTTTTCTAAAGAGTCGATTGAAAAGGGTAGGGCAATTTATGCACAAAATTGCTCTCCCTGTCATGGTCCTCAGATGGCGGATCCGCAGGGGGCTTATGATTTAAGAATATTCCCAGCAGATCAGCGCAACCGTTTCTTTTATTCGGTCACGAATGGTAAAAATGGAATGCCGCCCTGGGGAGGTCTCTTTAATAAAGAAGAAATCGCTACTATTTGGGCTTATGTTATGGCCGGTGAAAAGAAATAAAGTATTCCTAGGCTGAGTTGTGGAGTAAACATTCGAGATTAATTGAATCATGCACTCTAAAATGGCATGATTCAATTATTTTGCATAGTTGCCTAATTTTTTTCTTGAACTAGGCAAGTCCTACCTTGCTTAGTATCTATATCTTGCGCCACCATCGATATTAATCACTTCACCACTAATGTATTTACCGCTGTTTGATGCTAAAAATACGGCAAGATCAGCAACTTCAGAGGGTTCGCCCATTCGGCCAAAAGGCAGATTGCTCACTACTTTTTCATAAGCTTTGCGATCCACTTCATTTTTAGGATGGAGAATACCTTCTGTTCTAGAAGTGCGAATCAGACCAGGACTAATACCAACTACACGGATGTTATCGTTCACGCTTTCAGATCCAAGCGCATTATTAAAAGCTACGAGTGCTGCGTTCGCTGTTGAAGTGCCAATGGACTTGAAGTTTAAACGCTCTGCCGCCATTCCAATAATGTTGATGATCACTCCACCATTTTCGTTTTTTGCCATAAAGGGATAAATATGACGCGTTAGGAAAATAGTCGACATGACTTTACCTTCCCAAGCATCTCTAAACTGAACTGGGTCAATATCAAATAAACTACCGCGACCCATCGCACCAGCTGAGTTCACCAAAATATCAACTTTTGGGAAAAAGTCAGATAGTTCTGATAAGTTTTTCTCTTCAGAAAGATTAACTGCCTGTACTTGGACTGGCACATTAAATTCTTTTTCTAGTGAATCTTTGGCAGTGTTCAGGGAAACGATATCTCTGGCAACTAATATCAGAGAGGCACCTTGTTTAGCAAAGGCGGTAGCAATACCAAAACCAATTCCCTTTGAACCACCAGTGACGAGAACAACTTTGTTTTTTAATTCAGAGTACATAAATGACGACTTTCTTTTTAATGGGTTTATTCAGGTTTGATATTTAAAGATTGAATGATTTGACCCCAGGTTTGACTCTCATTCGCAATAAATTGTGCAAACTGTTGGGGGTTATAGTCACGTGATTCTGCGCCGATATCCAGTAATCGTTTTTGCATTTCTGGAGATTTCATAATTTTTACGATTTCTGCATTCAATTGATTAACAATGGCTGGCGGAGTTTTAGCCGGTAAAAATAATGAATACCACTCATAAGTCACGATGTTAGGATAGCCAGATTCTGCAATAGTTGGTATATCTGAGAACACTTCTGGGCGTTTTGAACCAGTGGTTACTAGTGGTCTTAGTGTGCCAGCTTTGATGTGTGGCAGAGTTGCAGTTGGACTATTAATAAAAACTTGGAAACGATTTGCTAGTAAATCTGCCAAGGCAGGACCACCGCCTTTGTAAGGGACACTAAGGACATCAATCTTAGCCTCTTTTTTGAGATATTCCATGGTCAAGTGGCCTGAAGATAAACCGCCAGGTTGACCATAGGCTAATAGCCCAGGATTCGCTTTTGCGTAGGCAATGAGTTCTTGAAAGTTTTTTGCCGGCACACTGGAATGAACCGTTAGTAGACCAGGCATAATCCCGACGACAGCGAGCGGAATAAAATCTTTCTTTGAGTCATAAGGTAATGATTTTGCGATATAGGGATTAATCACATGGGAGCTAATCAACATGGCCATGGTATGTCCATCAGGCGCAGATTTTGCCAGCTCACTTGTGCCAATAATTTGATTTGCCCCTGGTTTGTTTTCTACAATGACGGTTTGACCCAATGCTTTACCCAGTTCAATAGCAAGAGATCTCGCTAAATAATCATTGGTCGCACCCGGTGCAACTGGGACAATAATTCGTAAGTTTTTATTTGGGAAATCGGCTGCTTCCACTGCACTAATAAAACGTGTCAATAGAAAAAAGGATAGAAAAATCCATTTGTATAAGTTACGTTGCATCGCTTTTGCTCCAATATAGTTTGATTTAGGATGTTTTTAGTAAAGCGTTTTTACTTGTCTCGGTGACAAGTATAATACGAAAATACCATCAAAAAAAATTAGGAGATACAACGTGGCAGACAAGCCCCTTGGAATAGCTGTAATTGGAGCCGGACGTATTGGAACCCTCCGCGCAAGACTGGCTGCAAAACACCCTTCAGTTGGATTTTTAGCAATCTCGGATATTAATCTTGAGAGAGCAAAAACTTTAGCAGAAACGTGTAATGCTAATTTTTACTCAGATGACAATGAAGAGGTCATTTCAAGACCTGAGGTGAATGCAGTCATCGTATCGACTCCTGAACAATTGCACGCTGCGCCAATCAAAAAAGCCCTTGAACTCGGTAAGCCAGTTTTAGTGGAAAAACCTATTTCATTTTCATTGCAAGAAGC
>CANFME010000073.1 GCA_947448305.1 Burkholderiaceae bacterium | reverse complement strand
CGTAATTCCATGCTCAAAGGCATATTGTGTGAAAGCTTCTAAGGTACTGGCATTTTCATTAAAGCCATAAGGCCAGAAGTCTTTACCTAAAATCGCTTGAGAAGCGTGTGCATAATCTGCTGCCCAGGGGATTGGATAATAAGAAGCAGTAATGTCAGCGGCACGCTCCAAACTACGATCTTTGGCTAACTCAAAAGCATTCATTAAACTCCTAGCAATCCAAGGATTTGCTTCATACACAGTCCGCTTAATTGCAATCACGTGCATGATCGGAAATATTTGTGTGCGTTGCCAGTATTCCTGCTCCACTTCACGGTAGTTCGTAAATAGGCGCTTCACCACTTCTGGATGATGGATAAAAGCATCTGGTGCGCGAGCGGATAAGGCACCATCAATTTCACCGCTGAGTAACATTTGTGAAATGCTTTTATCTGGACAGGCCGTATAACGAATTCCAGGTGGCAGGTTCAATTTCACTTTTTCACGACGACCAGCATCATTGACCCCTGCTTGAAACCATTCAATCGAGGTGAGATCAACGCCGTATTCATGCGCTAGCATCCCTCTTGAATAAATCGAAGCAGTTTGAGCCCATTCTGGAATACCAATTTTTTTACCAGCCAAATCTTTCGGCGTTTTAATATCCCCATCTTGTCTGACATAGATGGATGAATGTCTAAATGCTCTTGAAGGAAAGACCGGGATTAACACTAGCCATGGGTTGGGCTGTGAAACCATTGCTAATGCTTTTGCAAAGGAGACCTCTGACACATCAAACTCTTGAAACTTAATAAACCGAAAGAACATTTCCTCGGTAGGAACATTAATAGGACGCACTTCAATACCGTCAGGAACCACTCTACCAGTAGTTAAATCACGCATGTGATCATAATCTCCAACTGCTATCGATAAAGGTAAATTGGCCAAGAGCTGCTCCTAATAATGTTTAAAATATGGATTAATTAAGTTTTAAGTTTAATTTTTTGATGATAGTACTGTACTTGAGTTGATCTTTTTTGATTAAGTTAGAAAACTCTTCTTGAGAAGTAATCAGTGGTTCGATCCCGCCGGCTTTAGCCAAAGTCTCAATCATTTCTGGATCAGTAAGTGCCTTATTGACTTCTTGCCGCAACTTCGCAATGACAGCATCGGGCGTATCTTTTGGTGCAAATAAACCAATCCAGATTGTGTTATCAAAACCTGGATAGGTTTCAGCAATAGTGGGTACTTCCGGTAAATCCTTGGATCGTTTTAAGCCAGAAACGGCAACGGCTTTGAGTTTGCCTGAGCGAATCAAATTAGCATTGGAGGTTCCCGAAAACATGGCAATACTTTCACCGCCAATCGTGGCAGTTGTGGCTTCTACGCCGCCTTTGTAAGGTACATGTAACAAATCAATATCAGCGCGGGACTTGAGCATTTCCATCGTTAAATGATGTTGACTACCATTACCGCCAGAAGCATAGGCAGCAATAGGGTTAGACTTTTTGGCATAGTCCACAAACTCCGCTAAATTCTTAACTGGTAATTTACTATTAATAGCTAAAACAAATTGATTACTGGCAAGAGTCGCTACTTGACGAAATTCATTATTGGCGTTGATAGATTTGGGATATAGATAGGGATTAATCACAAATAAACTATCCATCCCGATAAGCAAGGTATAACCATCAGCTGGAGAATGGGACACGACATCGGCTGCGATATTACCGTTGGATCCAACTTTGTTTTCGACAAAGACAGACAATCCCAATTGATTGCTCAAGCGATTGGCTAAGGCTCGAGCAACTAAATCTGGAGCTCCGCCTGGTGGAATCGGGGAAATTAAACGAATCGACTTATTAGGATAATTGCTAGAGTTTGCATTTGAACTAGTTTGGCTAAGTGCTAAACTTGAAAAAAGAATCAAACCACTGCCTATACACAAAATAGAAGTGCGCTTCAAACCCTGCATGAGAATTTTTTGAATCATGGCTTAAAGAAATTAGAGATTAAAAAAAGTTACTCAGGTTTAAGTTACTCAGGTTTAATATTCGCGGACTTTACCAACTTACCAAACTTAGCTAAATCCTTTTTTATCAGATTGCCAAGATCGTAAGGATTACCATCATAAGCTTCTACGCCAGCATTAGATAAATTTTCTCGAACCGCAGGATCAGCCAATATCTTGGTTACTTCGGTTTGCCATTTTTTCACTATTTCAGGTGGCAAGTTAGCTGGTCCCATTAGTGCGTACCAAATAGAATCATCAATCGACTTGAGACCTTGCTCTGAGAAGGTGAGGGACTGCGGCATTAAGTTATAACGCTTGGCCGTTGAAATGCCAATCGATTGCAGGCGCCCAGTCTTTACATATTGTGAAACCAAGTTAGCACTTACTACTGCTAACTGTGTCTGACCACCAACAACATCGGTCACGGCAGGTGCACAACCTTTATAAACAATATGATTAGCTTTTACACCAGTTTCAAACTTCACCATTTCCATCAAAATATGTTGCGGTGAACCAATACCACAGGAACCATAGTTGAGAACATCAGGATTTGCTTTAGAAAAAGCGATTAAATCTTTGAGGTTTTTGATTTTAGAACTCTCACTTGCCACAATGGACATCGGTGTGAGACCAAGCACCATAATCGGCGTTAAGTCCTTTTCCGGATCGTAACTTAACTTACCAGAAACTGCGGCGCTCCCCACCATTGTTGAATTTTGCATCACTAGGGTGTAGCCATCATTTGGCGAATGAACTACTGTTTCAGTACCAATATTGCCAGATGCACCAGGACGATTTTCAATCGCAATCCCTTGTCCCCAAAGTACTTGTAATTTAGCACCAATGGCTCTAGCTAAAATATCCGAACCACCACCCGTCGCATACGGGACAAGCAGTTTGATAGGTCGATTAGGGTAGTTACTTTGCGCTTGAGCGCTCATCGAAGTAATACAAACTACACCGAGCAAGAATGTAAGACTATTTTTTAAATATTTAGTAAGCATTTGTATTAACCCTTTGATGAAGTTTTACTCAATTTGATCCGCAACTTGACCAACCCAAAGATCCCACGCACGTTTAATTTGACCTTCATTTGTCACCATCGCATTATGAGCTTCTTTTTCATGCAAATAAGTAATCGGAGCATTCATCCCCATCGCCGTTAATTGAAGTTTTGCGTTTGACTCAGCGTAGTAAGAACGAAAGACCGCTACTTCAACGCTAGGAGCCACAATCGTTGCACCATGACCTCTCATCAAAACACAATTGAAACCACCAAGTGACTTGGCTAATGCCTCACCTAAATACTTATCTCTGATTAACAAATCATTATCTTCACCGACTGCATCGCGGATCTCAAAAAGGGCTGTACCACCACCCAAAAATCCACTCATATGATAGATAGGCTTGAGTTGAGTACCCGTTACACCAAAAGGAATAACACTCGCAGAATGGCTATGTACGATAGACATTACATCTGGACGACTACGATAAATTTCGCTATGGATAAAACGTTCCAAATAGGAGCGTTTATCAGTCGGATTGACGATATCCCCATTTAAATCTAAACAGAGAATGTCATCTTTTGTAACGCGACCAGGTGCGCGGTTAGCAGAGAGTAAAAAATGCTCTGGAGAGTTATCTAAACGACAGCTAATGTGTCCAAAACCATCTAAAACGCCTAGATGATACAAAATACGATTGCCCAAGACTACTTTTTCGACGAGATCTGGATTAACAGGTATTGCCATTTGATTTTCCTCTTAATTTATTGCCACTTCTTGGAAATAATCACACAAGATTTGTCTCCAAACAATGGATATTTGAATTTTTACTAGATTTAAAATAATTATTATTTATCATATCATTTTAATGATTTGATTCTAATCATTTCCATTTCTATATATTTACGATATAAATCATCGAGACAGCGTATGCAAAAGAATCATCCAGCCGTATTAATTGTCGGTGCTGGTCCAGTTGGACTTGCCAGTGCCATTGAATTGGGTCGTCGTGGAATTGAATGTTTAGTCATTGAGCGTAATGAACGAGTAGGTTACGCGCCACGTGCCAAAACCACTAATGCTAGAACGAGAGAGCATTTTCGTCGCTGGGGCATTGCAGATCAATTACGTAAAGCCTCTCCACTGGGTCTTAACTATCCATCGAACGTTGTTTTCTGTACCCGTTTATCTGGTTACGAGTTGATGCGGTTTGAGAACTCATTTTATTGTGCACCTGGTCGTAATCCTCTTTACTCTGAACATTCACAATGGATTCCGCAATATACCGTTGAGGAAGTCATGCGAGCTCATGCGCTAACTTTGCCGAGCGTGAAGATTCTCTTTAATACGGAGTTATTAGAGGTACAAAACACCCCGCAACATGTACAAGCTTCCTATAAAAATCGCCAATCTGGAGATATTACACACATTCAATGTGATTATTTAATAGGTGCCGATGGTTCTCGCTCTAAAGTAAGAGACGTTATTGATGCCAAGATGGAAGGCCAACAAGGCTTATCCAAAAACTACAATATTGTGTTTAGTGCCCCTGGACTTGATAAGGCACACGAACTTGGACCTGCCATTATGTATTGGCAAGTCAATCCAGAGGCTCCCGGATTAATTGGGCCGATGGATCGTGATCGTTGGTTCTTTATGCCAACTGGCGTGGATAAAGACGCAAAGTTTGATTTGAACGGTGCTACAGAGTTGATTAAAAAATCGACTGGAATTGACTTACCTTACGAAGTACTCTCCTCCGACGAATGGATTGCTAGTCGCCTCATTGCCACTCACTACAGCCGGGGAAGAGTATTTTTAGCGGGTGATGCCTGCCACTTACATCCACCCTTTGGTGGTTACGGCATGAATATGGGAATCGCTGACGGCGTGGACCTCGGTTGGAAAATTGCAGCCAATCTGCAGGGTTGGGGTGGAGAAGAATTACTCAATAGTTACGAGTTAGAGCGTCGCCCAGTGCATGATTTAGTGATGAATGAAGCCGTTGTGAACCATGCCGTTCTTGGCAATCAGTTGTGGCGAGAGGGACTTGAAGATAATGATGCAGAGGGTGAAATCCTAAGAAAACAGATTGGTCAACAAATTGAGCGCTCTAAAATGCGAGAATTTACGACCTTAGGCGTGATTCTTGGTTATCGTTATGAACATTCTCCAGTCATGTTGTATGACGGCCAACCCTATCCAGAGAATGATTTCATCAACTATGTTCCGTCCTCTCGGGCTGGTTGTCTAGCACCACATGCCTGGTTGCATGACGGTTCATCACTATATGATCATTTTGGCATGGGCTTTACTTTGTTGTTATCTGATCAAAATGCTCATCCAGCAGCAGAGTCCTTTATAGTCGCGGCTCAGGAACTGAGAATCCCGTTAAAAGTGATCCATCCAAACGAATCTGCCATTGGGCAGTTATATCCGAAACGCTTCACTTTGATTCGACCAGATCAGCATGTCGCATGGACGGGTGATGAGATAGCAAAAGATGCTAAAGTATTTCTATATAAAATTAGTGGTCAACATTAAAGATTAATAAATCATCTCTCTTTAGGAGGAGGCAATCATGGGTTTTTTTATAAAAACAGCTTTATTCTTCAGCTTCATTGCTAGCAGCCTTACTGTACAGGCCCAAAGCTATCCCGACAAACCAATCCGGATTGTCACGTCATTCTCTGCTGGCAGCGGTCCTGACGCGCTCATGCGTAACGTCGGGGACAAAGTAGGCAAACAAGTTGGTCAAGCCATCATTATGGATAATCGTCCTGGTGCCAACGGATGGCTCGCAGTTGATGCAGTGAAAAAATCGCCAGCAGATGGTTACACCTTTTTACAAGTCGACAACACCCACGTTTCACTACAACAGCATTTATTTAAAAAAATGCCCTTTGATTTTAATAAGGACTTTGAACCAGCAACACCTCTGTATTGGACAAATTTCTTTATCGTTGTTCCGGCCAATTCTAAATGGAATACAGTCGGCGATCTCATCGCCTCAGCCAAAGAAAAAAGCGGTGCTTTGACCTTTGCTTCTTGGGGTGTTGGTAGTGCCGGACACGTTGGTGCAGCGATGTTTGAAGCAGAAACTGGCACGCAAATGAACCATATTCCTTACAAAGATTTACCATCGGTGTATAACGCTGTTGCGAACGGTGAAGTAGATTGGGCATTTGGAACGGCTGCCTCAGCTGGCCCTCTTTTCCGTGCCAAAAAAGTGAAATTTTTAGGGATCGCAGCTCCTAAGCGCTTAACTGGCTATCTTGATATTCCTACTGTTTCAGAGGGTGGTGGACCGAAGAATTTTGAACTAAAAACATGGGTTGCAATCTACGCATTAAAAGGTACTCCTAAAGCTGCTATCGATAAGTTTAATCAAGAAACTTTGACAGCTCTCAAGGATCCGGATGTGCAAAAAAATATGGGAACTTTTGGCTTTGAGCCTTGGTTAACAACGCCTGCTGAAGTGACAAAAGACGCTGAGCTCCAATCAAAGAAATTTGAAATCATCGTTAAGCAAGCAAAAATGGCGATTGACTAATCGTAACTCGAAAGGCTTCTCATGAAAAATCTCCCTCTTTGGAAATTAAGATCGTCCTCAACAATTTGCGGAATTGTGGCTGCCTTGATTGCTACATTTTCTGCTACAAGTCACGCTCAATCAGATTCTCAAAACTATCCAAGTAGACCCGTTACTTTAGTTGTGCCTTTTACATCAGGCAGTGGTAGCGATACGATTGCACGCATTATTAGCCCTAAATTATCCGAGCGCTGGAAGCAAGCTGTAATTGTTGATAATCGACCTGGTGCTAGCGGCAACTTAGGAACTGATAAAGTCGCAAAAGCGCAGCCTGACGGACTGACCTTATTAATGGCGATTGATACGATTACGATGACGCCGTCCATTTATAAATCTTTACCCTATGACCCCATCCGTGATTTGGCACCGATTGCCAGGTTAGCAGTTGCCAGTTATGGTTTAGCAATTAATAATGACGTGCCAGCTAAAGACTTAAATAGTTTATTTGCATTGATTAAAAGTAAGCCAGGCAAAATGAATTATGCCTCTCCAGGTAGCGGAACTCCTCACCATCTCTCAATGGAATTACTAAAAAATCTAAAGGGCTTAGAGTTAGTCCACGTTCCGTATAAAGGTCTGTCTGGAGCGCAAACGGATCTGATTGGTGGTCAAGTACAAGTCATGATTGCCACCTTTAACTCACTCTTGCCTTTTGCAAAGGCTGGCAAGATAAAGATGTTAGCCGTTACGGGTTCAAAACGATCCGAATTATTGCCTGAAGTTCCTACCTTTTTAGAGCAAGGTATACCTGAATTTGAAAATCTATTTCCGTGGTACGGCGTATTAGCTCCTGCTGGAACACCGAAAGAAATTCAAAGTAAATTATATAAAGACTTTACAGAAGTCATGGAACTAGAAGACGTGAAGAAGCAATTAAAGGATCAAGGAATTTTTGTCAATCTTCTGAATGCAGATCAGCTTAGCTCTTTAATGAAATCCGATATGCAGCGCTGGAAAAATGTTGTGACCCAAGCGCATATTACCCAAGACTAATAAAGAAAATTTATGGACACGAATCAACCCTGTATTGATATTTACAACCACGTCATGCCTCTGAAATATTTAGAGGAGATGAAAATTCATAGTAGTGATCCTGGTCTTGCAAAGCGCATGAGCAGTTTAAAACTACTGTGGGACATTCCTGCCCGTGTAGAAATGTTAAAAAAATGGCCTCAGGTCAAACAAATTCTCTCGCTTGCCGTCCCATCACCGGATATGTTAGGTGGCCCTGATTTATCCCCCAAACTCGCCAGAATTGCTAATGAGGGGATGTATGAAATGTGTCAAACTTGGCCAGATCAGTTCCCTAGTTTTGTAGCTAGTCTGCCTATGAATAACCCAGCTGCTGCAATCGAAGAAATGGATTTTGCGATTAATCAAATGGGCGCTGTTGGTGTGCAAATTTTAACCAGCGTCAATGGTCGGGCAATTGACAATCCGGAGTTCTTGCCCATTTTTGAGCGCATGTCGAATCATTATCAATTGCCAATTTGGATGCATCCCATCAGGCTTGCAAACAAACCCGATTACGTCGATGAAGAAAAATCAAAATATGAGTTCTGGCAGGTATTAGGTTGGCCTGTTGAGACGAGCTTGGCTATGACTCGTATGGTTTTTTCGGGCTTGTTTGATAAGGTGCCTAATTTAAAATTGATTACCCACCACTGCGGGGGTATGTTGCCATACTTTGGTGGTCGAGCCGAAACGCTGTGGGCACAGTTAGGCGCAAGAAGCTCTGATGGTGCAGAAAAAGATGTTTTAAAAAATTTAAAAAAAGCACCTATCGATTACTTCAAAATGTTTTATGGTGACACCGTTCTTGGCGGCTCTGCTTCAGCGCTTCGTTGCGGCTTAGACTTTTTTGGGAGCGATCAAGTGGTATTTGCTAGCGACTGCCCTTTTGATCCAGAAGGCGGCGAAATGTATATTCGTGAGGGTATTAAATCCGTATTTTCTGTTGGACTATCGCCTGAAGACATTCATAAAGTATGCTGTGGTAACGCTGCAGGACTCATGAAAAAAGACTATTTTAAATAATCCCTACTAAAAAAAGAAAACGGAAAGAATATGTTCATTACAGCAAATGGCATTCAAATGCATTACGAGATTGATGGTAATCCAGCACGACCATGGCTGACCATGGTTACAGGTATCACCAACGATACAACGATGTGGGTAGATCAAGTCGCTGCGTTAAAAGATGATTTTCAGATTCTAAGATATGACCTCAGGGGCCAAGGTAAAAGTGCAGCAACCCCAGCTCCCTACTCCATCGAGTTACTCAGTGCCGATTTAATCGCCTTATGGGATGCATTAGGTATTCAAAAAAGTCATTTGACTGGACTAGGTCTTGGCGCCTCAATTGCTTTAGCAATGGGTATCAATCATTCTGATCGTTTGTTGAGTTTACTGCCTTGTTGTTGCCGGTCGAAAATGGTGCCAGAGTTTGCTGCGATGTGGCATCAATTAATGGATACGGTCAAACAAGGTGGGATTGAAGCGATTGTCGAAAACACTGCCCAACGTTGGTTTTCAGATTCATTCAAACAAGCTTATCCAGAAAAGTTAGAAGCTGTTAGACAAATGATTCGTGGCACAAGCACCGAAGGGTACTTAGGGGTTGTTAGTGCATTTGTGGGTCTTGATGTAGAAAGTCAACTAGGGCAAATAAAAGTTCCCACCATGTTAATGGGTGGTGCTGAGGATAAAGTAGGTGGTCCTGAACCGATTATGAGAGCTATTGCGCAGCAAATACCTAATGCATACTACACGCCAGTTCCTGGGGCTGCACACATTGCGAACTTACAAAACCCAACAGGATTTAATGAGATTATGAAGGGCTTTTTACTTAAAGTTTCGCAAAGTTCTTAATATAACAATCATCGAATAATCATCAATTCAAGGAGACACCATGAGCAAACAGCATTTGATACAAAAGGGTTTATTAATCAGCCTTACAGGACTGATAATGTTCAGCTCCCTTCCTAGCCTTGCCCAAAATTATCCTAATAAGGTAGTCAAAATCATCGAACCAGCTGGCCCAGGCAGTGCTGTAGATAATGCAGCCAGAGATTTAATACCAGGCCTCACAGAACTGTTTGGTCAGCAAATTATTATTGATAACAAACCCGGTGCGAATAGTTCTATTGGCGCTGCTGAAGCGGCAAGGGCTCCTGCTGATGGATATACCTTGTTCCATGGTAATGTTAATAATGCACTGAATGATCTATTAACAAAGAATACTTGTTGCAAATTAGGTGATGCGCTAGAGCCAGTAACTAGAGTTGTCAGTGTGCCTTTAGTCATGGTTGTTCATCCATCTTTGGGTGTCAATAATTTAAAAGAATTTCTTGCGCTTGCCAAATCTGATCCGCAAAAAATTACCTCTGCTTCAGGCGGTGCCGGTTCCATTACTCAACTCTTAGGTGAGCTTACCAAATCAAGAGCTGGTATCAAAATGACAGAAATCCCTTATAAAGCGATTGGTGCTGAAATGCCTGATTTATTAGGTGGACATGTGATGGTCGCTTATTTAGCCCCGGTAGTCATTGCTCAGCATATCAAAAGCGGTAGATTAAAAGCTTTAGGTGTTGCAGGTTCAAAGCGTATTAATATTCTTTCCGATGTGCCAACGCTTGCTGAAGCTGGCTTAACTGGCGTGGAAGCTGCTGGATGGAATGGTATTTTCGTTCCCAAAGGCACGCCTGCGGCCGTGGTTTCTAAGTTATTCACAGACTTAAATAAAGTCATGAGTACAGACGCTTATAAAGTGCAAGCTGCTACTTACGGCTATGACATTGGTAGTGACAGTCCAGAAAGCTTTAAACAGTTTGTGCGTAGTGAAGTCACAAAATGGGACAAAGTAATTAAAGATGCCAATATCAAAATTGAATAAATTGATCAATACCGTATTAAATACCTTATTAGAAAGTAATCGAAATGCCTTACGCTGAGATTCGTGGTATACAAATTTTTTATGAAGTCCTTGGCACAGAGGGCCCTTGGTTAGCCTTAAACTCTGGCGGACGTAATAGCCATCAAGAGATGGTCTTATTTGCCCAAACGATTGCCAAACATGGCTACCGGGTGGTGGTGCATGACCGCAGAAATCTTGGTGCCTCACAAATGGTCTATGAGGGTGACGAAGGCGAAGAAGAAATTTGGGCAGATGATTTATATCTCCTCATGAAAAGCTTAGATGCACTCCCTGCATTTTTTAGTGGTTCCTCTGCGGGCGCAAGACTTTGTATGTTGGTAAAACGTAGGCATCCTGAAGCTGTGCGTGGTTTACTCTTAATGCGTGTGACGGGTGGAGACTTTGCAGCTGGCAGGCTGCCTAATATGTATTATTTGCAATATATTAATGCAGTCAAAGAAGGCGGTATGGCTGGCCTTTGCGAAACACTGCCTTATCAAGAACGCTTAGCGCTTAATCCTGCAAACCGCGACTACTTAATGAAAATGGATCCCAAGGTTTATATTGCACAAATGGAACATTGGTTAGGAAAATTCCTAATAGGTCCAAGAAGCCCAGTGATGGGGATGGAGAATGCTGAATTAGAAGCTTATCTATTACCAGTCTTAGTGATTCCAGGTAATGATAAAACCCACGCCAGTGTTAATGGTCTAGCCGCCGCAGAATTAATCCCAAATAGTGAGTTATTTCAGTTGCCGATTGAAGATCAAGATATCGATTTAATCCATTTCCCCATGTGGAAGGATTACTATCCGCAGATGGCAGATAAGTTTCACGAGTTCATGCAAAAACATTTGTAAAAGTAACTGGAGATTACTTTTTCTAGTCTCTTAGAAGAAGTAATTTTCCGGCAAATTTTCCGGCAAAAATGATTAAAAAATAAGTCTTTTTATTTTCTTAAATTACTGTTAATATTAGATATTATTTAATTTTTTACTGGAAAATTTACCGGCAAAAATGAACCATAATTTATCTTTTCACTATTCTAAAATACATCAGTTTGAGCCTTTGTTACCACAAACGAAGCTTGAAATACTGCATGCACAAGCAGAGGAGCTTATCCAAAGATCTGCTCGTTTAGGTAATGGCATTCATTTCACTACGATTGCATCCATTCAAGAACTAGTTCGGTCGATGAACTCCTATTATTCGAATCGTATCGAAGGCCAAAGCACTCATCCAGCAAATATTGAGCGTGCCTTGGTAAAGGAATTTTCTGATCAGCCAAACACTGCAAAACTTCAAAGAATCGCTATTGCATACATTGATGCTGAGAAAGAACTTGAAAAGTTTGCATCTTTTGGCTTGGATACCGCTCTTCAATCCACCGTTTTAGTGGATGCACACCAAGCATTGTATGGTCGCCTTAAACCTCAGGATAGAACCACTTCTGATGGCAGAATTATTGAGCCTGGGCAGATTCGGAATGAAGATGTCATCGTTGGTAACCATGAACCACCAATTTGGAATAGCGTTCCTCATTTTTTAGAAAGAATGGATAAAGTTTACGCAAAATTAGGCAACTTTCATCAAGGCCTTGTTTCTATTGCGTGCGAACACCAACGGGCGATGTGGGTTCACCCCTTCTTGGATGGCAATGGCAGAGCAGTGCGTTTACAGACCCATTTAGCTTTACATCCTATAACAAAAGGGCTGTGGTCGATGAACCCAGGACTTGCTCGCAATCGTGACTCCTATTATGCATACCTTTCAGCTGCTGACTCTCCAAGACAAGGTGACCTCGATGGTAGAGGCAATTTAAGTGAAAAAGCCCTTTGGGAATGGTGTAATTGGTTTCTAAATATCGCCAATGACCAAGTAAGTTTCATGGAAAAAATGCTTGATCTTACAAAGATGAAAAGTCACATTGAGGCACTTATTTTTTTCCTCTCTAGCCAAGATAAAGTGATTCGTAAAGAAGCAATTATGCCTTTGCACCACATCTTCTTAGCAGGACCTTTAAATAGGGGAGAATTTTTACAGATGACTGGCTTGGGCGAACGAACTGCTAGGACATTACTATCCCGCTTAATTGAAATTGGATTAGTAAAAAGTAAAAACCATAAATCCCCTGTCCAATTTGCATTTCCTTTAAGCGCTTTACAGTTTCTGTTACCCAATCTCTATCCTGAGGCAGCAACTAGTAATGATGAGTAGTCAAAATTTCTTTCAGGCATTGCCTAATATGGCGATACCTAAAATTATAATTTCGAACTAAACACCTAGATTAACAATGGTGTTCGTTAGAAGATTTAAATTACTCAAAACAGATACTTTGTATAATCTTTTCAATTAAATAAACCAGAACTAAAATTGAGGGAATAACGATTATGCGCATATACACATCTTTATTATTTACTTTACTTCTATCACTTGGGCTTGTCGCATGCTCTCCCTCCAAGAATAATCAAATAATAGATTTGACTAAAGCAAAATGGCTAGACTTATCCCACTCCTATAATGAATCTACTCTTTATTGGCCTAATAATGTCAAAGGCTTTGAGCATACTGAGGAATTTAAAGGGCAAACTCCTGGTAATTATTTTTATTCGTCTTACACTATTAGTACCGTTGATAAATCAATTGACTTTTATTCCTAATAAGGAATTGTGGAGTCAATGTCGCCGTCCAACAGTAAACTACGGCTCGCATAGGGGAATTGCGTCCCTAACACGCAGTATGAACTGCCTAAGGGCGTAATTGACCTTAGGGGTTT
>CANFME010000072.1 GCA_947448305.1 Burkholderiaceae bacterium | reverse complement strand
TTGGGAACCCAAAAAACCATTTCCGCATTTGTCATGCGATAGCCATGCACATATTTTTGGTCCATTAGATCAATATCCAATGCTGGCTAAAACCCACTTTATTCCTCATGTCAATCCTTTAGCGGATTATGTGAAGATGTTGAAGAAGATTGGATGCGCGCGAGCTGTTTTAGTTCAGCCCAGTGTTTATGGCACCAACAATGTTTTAATGGAAGAAGCTCTTAAGTCTAAAACCTTTGATTTAAGAGCAGTCGCGGTTGTTAAACCAGATATCTCTGATCAAGAATTACTTAGGCTACATCATTTAGGATTTCGTGGAATCAGAATCAACACTGCCTCAGCAACCTCTGGATTAACTCTCAACGATGCCAAAATACTTGCACCAAGACTAAAAGAATTGAACTGGCATTTGCAATTTTTTATTAATGTGCGAAATCAACCCGAAATTGTTGACGAATTAATTACCTTACCTATCTCTATTGTTATCGATCATTATGGTTGTGTCGATGCTTCTCTTGGTCAAAATTCAGCAGGTTATGACGCTTTAATGCGCTTGTTTTCTTATGAGCATGTATGGGCAAAATTATCAGCCAATTATTTCTCATCAGCTGACTTCCCCTTGCATCGTGATGTTGCAGAAATTGCACAGCAGATGATGAAAATCATGCCAGATCGACTCGTCTGGGGTACTGATTGGCCGCATGTTAGCGCAAAGCATATGCTAGCTAATGACGGTCATCTTGCCAATTTACTCATTGATTGGACTCAAGACGATGACTTAATTAAAAAAATCTTAGTAGATAATCCAGCCAAACTCTACCAATTCACCGAAGCCATTTAATTCAATATTCTCCTGATTAGACGGTCGCAATTGGTGTAACAGGTGAACCTGCGGCTCCTGGTAAACGCAAAGGTGGTGCGGTTAACAAGAAACGACTACGTTGATGCTCCTTTAAATAATTAGCTAAATCTGTTAAATACCAGAGTTCTCCCAAATGAATCCCGAGCTTAAATAGACAGTGTTCATGAATAGGTAGCATCGAACCACAATCACCAATGTGATGACGAATACCAAGAGTCGATGACGATTCAATTGCAAGATTATCTGATGCAATCGCAACGAGACCACTATCAGTAATCCATTGCAAAATTTTTGGATCAGCCCCGTCTAACACTGCACAAGCAGTTTTAATCGAAGGATCTGGACCGCTACTAGGGCTATTCATAATCAACTCACCAAGCCCAGTATTCAAGCAAACAATATCCCCTTCTTCAATCACGATATGATCTTTTTTAAAAATATCTTGGAGCATTTCAAAGTTGACATAAACTCTTTCATACCCAAAGTGTTTTTGAAAATCGATCATGACTCCTCGACCCTGAACTGTTTTCTCAGCTAAATTTGCAATCGATAAGTTATAAGCTCCTAACTCACCTTGGGTACCTTGATTATTCTCATCAACGATTTGCCAACCGTTATAAAACACTTTCTTTTTAACACCATTGCCATCCACATCAAATTGAGAGCCCTTGTGAGCAAGCGCATCCCACTGTGTCGAATATTGGCTATAAAACATAACAGCCTCATCCGAACTCACATCCACAATACGCTCATCAAATTTTTCCATTTCTAAATTAAACACTTTATGACCATGACGAAATACTTGATGAAACTCGGGTGCTTTTCTATGATCATTTAACACCATGCCACCAGGTCGATCTAAAGGTAAGCTGAGGCAAAAAGTAATACCTGTTACGACTTCTTTCATCGCAGCAAGGCGTTTTTCCGGTGTGATCAAATTGATACGCCCATACCGATCATCCGCGCCAAAGTCACCCCAATTTGAGCCCTCAGGTCTAATTTTCCAACGTTGGTTCACGATGAACTCCCTATTTGATTTGTTCAAGTTTAGCGTTTAATATTGAAGTAATTATTATTACATTGGAGACAAGATGATTTACAAATTCATCCTTTTTTTACTATTGAGTAATTTTTCATTCAATCTGTTCGCTCAGTCAATAGCATCGAACTATCCTAATAGAACTATCAAAGTGATTGTTCCCTATGTTGCTGGGGGAGCCGCTGATATTACAGCGCGCGTTATTTGTCAGAAACTTTCAGAAAATCTCGGTCAATCGATTGTGGTAGAAAATCAACCTGGTGCAAATGGCATGATCGGAACTGCGATGGTTGCTAAGGCACCCCCTGATGGCTACACCCTAGTGGTAGCCGCTAGCGGTCCCATCGTCATCGCTCCGGCACTTTATCCACAAATGACTTACGACCCAATGAAAGATTTGGCACCAGTTAGTAATTTAACTGTTTTTCAATATGCTGTTGCTGTTCGCCAAGAATCACCGATTAAAGATATGAAAGACCTGATTAACCTAGCTAAAGCCAATCCTGGTACCTTGAGTTATGGCTCTACTGGCATCGGTGGCGGCGGTCACTTAGCGGGAGTAAGGCTTGAGCAAGTATCCGGCACAAAATTGATTCATGTCCCCTATAAAGGCGGTGCTGCGATATGGACTGATTTGTTAGGTGGGCAACTTTCATTTACTTTTGAAGCAGTTGTGACAGCCTTACCGATGGTCAAAAGCAATAAAATGAGGGTATTTGCAGTGACTAGTGCTAAAAGAGCAACTAATCTTCCTAATGTGCCAACCTTGGCTGAATTAGGCTTTAAGGACTATGACATTAGTCAATTTCAAGGGATGTTTGCTCCAGGAAAAACAGATCCAATGATTATCCAGAAGTTACAAACTGAAATCGCTAAAGTGGTAAAAAATCCTGAGGTCATTAAGCGATTAGTTAATGATGGTGGTAACGAATTAATTGGCAATACTCCTGAGGAGTTTTCAGCTCAGATTAAATCTGAACTTGCTATGTATTCAAAACTAATTAAAGAAAACAGCATTAGAGCTGAGTAATCTTTGTAGTCAGGTCAAAACTCAATAACACTGGGCTCAAATAAATTCTCATCGCCATGAATATCAATAATATGATAAACGCTGAATTTATAAGCTGTGCCGATGGATACCTCTGGTGGTGTAAACGGGAAGGCAATATTGCCTCCCGTTGATAGACGATTGGGGTAGCCGTAATGCAATAAATATTGTTTAGTTGTTCGAACCACTTCCGAGGCTCTTTCCAGAGTTGGTGCAATACACTCAATCATTAAAAAGACTTCGTCTGGGACAGATGATTGAATGGGTCGATCTGTAACTCCGTTAATGCCATAAATCCTTGGATACAGTTGATAATCCTTGGGGATATCCTCGCATACAAGTTCTTCGACAATTTTTTCGACTTCACGAATAATCATTTCATGATTAGCAATAAACTTGGGATCCGCGGCGCCGCATAATAAAACAGCACGTTCACCCACTTTTGAAGAGCCCTCTAGCTTAATTGTTTTCTTCTCTGACTCGATCCACTTAGCCCCACTAATTCTGCTCGAACGATCAGAAATCTGTTCGTATTTTGCTTCATGTAAATCCACATAGCCTTCCGGCTCAATGATTAAAAAAGGATCATTTTGTTCATAAAGGCTATGCGCAGCTATCGACATCGGTAGAGCCTTGCGTTGAGGAGCCATACTTTCAAGTTCAAAATACGCTTTATCTAAAGTGGCTAGAATAGAATCTCTTCCACCCGGGGTGCAACATAAAGAAGCACATTCGATAATTTTTGCCATGTGGATTGACAGTCCAATATCAAAACCTAGTAAAACGGGTAATGCTGAAAAAATGGCTGTATCACATGCACGACCAGCAATTAATATATCAATATCTAGTTCAATTGCCTTTTGAAAATCGCTCATTCCCATTTGACCAACTAAGTTCGTAGTAAGAGCTAATTCATCCATCGATAAATCAGGCATACCGTCAACACCAACAATTTCTTGCCGAATAATACTTCTTTCAACAATAGATTTAGGTACATCACCAGGAATAATCGCCATTCTAAAAGAGAGGTGGTCTTCTTTAGCTATTTCGCGAATAATTTCAATTGTTTGTTCTAAATGCGGCGCAGCACCTGCTGAACCAGCCGAGCCAATAATCAGTGGAATATCTAGTTTTCGAGCTCCAAGAATCACTTTTCGTAAGTCTCTTTTGGTTGAGGCTCTGGCAGTAGCCATTTGACCACTCCCCAAATAATAGGGACCTATATCAATAGAACCCATATCGCAGCCAATCAGGTCAGGAAGTTGTTCAAGTCCTCTCTGAAAGGCTGGAGTAGGAATACCGTAGCCTAACTGACCAGATGCACCAATAATTTTTAATGGACGATATGCTGGTCTTCCTGCAAATTCTTTAATTAACTTTCCTGTTGCACTCATATCAATCTTTATATTCTTTACTAATACAATTTAATTAAACTACTCAATCTCAAGATTAAATAACCGTGCGTGCTGTTGAGCACCGTAAACATCTTTATCACCAGGGTCACCTGCTGTGACTTTTCGAGGTAGGCTATATTTTATTGCCATTGAAATCGGATAATGAATTTCTTTGATTTGATCTTCGGGAATGTCATACAGTTCAGAAATGGATTTCTTACTCAAGCCTTCACTCGAACACGCACGTTTGAAATCTGTTTCGTTAGCAAACATAATATCTAAAGTCGTGCATCTCGGACCAGCATTTTTACTTCGAATTACTTTTGCAATATCCATTAATTTCATTGACGACTATCTCCTAGAATTTTTCTTATAGGGTTTATCTTATCACGCTCGAATACAAGGTTAAATGACTCCATTCAATTAACGATATCCAAGCAATATAGTCTTATAACTAAGAGTTCCTATACCTGCAAATTCAATTTTAGTATGATGGAAGAATAACTATTTTTAGGAGTCAAAATGACGCAAATGACAGGCTCACGCTTATTTGCTGAGATGCTGAGAGATTACGATGTAAGCCATGTTTTTTACATACCCGCAATTATGCTGGGCGGTCTTGCTGAAATGGAAAACATGGGCATCAAGCGCATTATGACCCATGGCGAAAAATCAGCTGCATATATGGCTGATGGTTATGCTAGAGCAAGTGGTAAACCAGGTATTTGCATGTCACAACAAATTGGTGGCTCTAATCTTGCAGCAGGTTTAAGAGACGCATACATGGCATCAGCGCCACTGATTGCCATCACAGGTGGGCCGCCGACTAACGCCCATTACAAAAATGGCTATCAAGAAGTTGAAGACTTTAGTCAATTTGATAGTGTGACCAAATTTAATGCACGCATCGACGACATTTCTAGAATGCCTGATTTAATTCGGCAAGCCTTTAGAAGTGCCACCTCTGGAACCCCAGGGCCTGTTCATTTACAAATTAAAGGACCGCACGGTCAAATTGCCAATGGCACTAGCGAATTCAATTCACTCACCGAAAAACGATTTTCTAAGACTCCAGCTTTTCGTCCAAAAGCTTCAGATGAAGATATTTTAGAAACTCTAACGCTACTTAAGAGCGTTTCAAGACCCATTATCGTTGCTGGTGGCGGTGTGATTTCCTCTGGGGCACAACAAGAATTAATTGCTTTTGCCCAGCATCTTGGCATCCCTGTGGCATGTTCTTTAAATGGTAAATCTGTCATGCCAGATAGTCATCCTTTAGCAGTTGGTGTAGTTGGTTCCTATTCAAGGGAATGTGCTAACAAGGCTGTGTGTGAAGCTGATTTAGTTTTTTTCATTGGGAGTAAAACTGGTGGCCAAACTACGGTTGATTGGGCAGTACCTCCAACTGGAACAACTGTGATTCAACTCGATATTGAAGGCGTTGAACTAGGTCGAAATTACCCCAATTCAGTATCGCTTAACGGTGATGCTAAAGTTGTTTTACAACAATTATTAGACCATTGTGTAAGCAAAGAATATACCAGCTCTAATTTTGCGAACTATACCCCTTGGGTTAAGCACACACAAACTTTAGTAGAAAAATGGCGAGCTGATTTTTTTGAATTATTAAATTCTAATCAGACTCCCATTCGACCAGAGCGAATTTGTCAGGCTATTTCAAATACTCTGCCTAAAGATGGCGTTGTTGTGTCAGATACAGGACATTCTGGGATGTGGACAGGGGCAATGCTACAACTTCAACATAACACTCAATCCTATATTCGTTGTGCAGGATCGATGGGCTGGGGCTTCCCAGGTGCAATGGGAGTGAAATGTGCCTTACCTAATCAAACAGTTGTTTGCTTCACAGGCGATGGGGCTTTTTACTATCATATTGCTGAACTAGAAACAGCTGCGCGTTTTAATATCAACCTGATTGTAGTAGTGAATAATAATGGCGCCCTCAACCAAGAAATTCCATTATGGGATAGCGCTTACGGTAGTAAAGAAGCTGCAAGTAATGCCGAATTGAAAGCGTTATGGCAGTTTGAGACAATTAATTTTGCCGATTTAGCACAATCTTTGGGTTGTGTTGGGATTCGAATTACAGATCCCAATAAGTTAGAAGAAACATTACAACATGCCTTTACTTTAAATAAACCAGTTGTGATTGATGTGGTTAGTGATGTGAACGCTTTTGCCAAGAAAGCATGGACGCCAAAGGATACCTATGGATATTGAAATTTTCTCTCCTGAATTTTTAGATATTATTGATCCCCACCCAACTCTAGATAATATTGCACAGGGATTTACCTTTGCAGAGGGGCCAGTTTGGGACAAAAGAAATCAACAACTCTTTTTCGTAGACATCATCGGTAGTAAAGTTTGGAAATGGAAACCGGGTGTTGGCAAAGAAATGATTCTGAACCCTTCTGGGCATATGAACGGCATGACCTTTGATTTGCAGGGTCGCTTGTTAGTGGCTGGGTGGTGTAATCGTCAAATTCTTCGCTTTGAAGTAGATGGCAGTATTTCCACTGTTGCCTCTCATTACGATGGCAAGAAATTTAACAGCCCCAATGATATTGTTGTTAAATCCGATGGCTCTATTTACTGGACTGACTCAGCTGGTGGCCTTGTGATACCGGGCATGGTTGCCCAAGACGTACAACGTTACCTCGATTTTCAAGGTGTTTTTAGACTCTCTCCTGATGGCCAAACTGTAAGTCTGGCGATCGAAGATTGTACTTATCCGAATGGGTTGGCATTTTCTCCTGATGAGAAGTTGCTTTATGTCAATGACACAAAACTTGCCCAGATTAGATCCTTTGAAGCCAGAGCTGATGGCACGATGGGGCCAGGTAAAGTTTTTTATCAACTGTCTGGTGATGAGGATGGTGTTGCGGATGGGATGAAAGTGGATAGTAAAGGAAATGTTTACTGTACTGGTCCTGGTGGAATTCATGTAATTAGTCCATCAGGTCAGTTACTTGGCAAATTAAAGATTCATGGTCATTGCACAAACATGGCTTGGGGAGACAGCGATTGGCAGTCTTTATACGTTACAACTTTTAACAATGTTTACCGCACACGTTTGAAGGTTGCTGGTATTGAAACTTGGTAGGGATAAGTCATGAATCGTTCTTTTGAAAAAGTAGCAGGTCCTTTTAATAGTAATCTCGGTGGCATTCTTTGGTATGAAAATACCCTGTTATTTAGCTTGATGGATGAACTACTACTCCAGCAGTGGCAACCAACAACTAATTCTATTAATACTTTCAGAGCCTACACAGGACGTATGAATGGGATGGCATTAGCGAAGGATGGCAGTATTTTCGTCTGTCAAGAAGGTGGTCGAAGAATCATTCAATTACAACCCAATGGGAGTGCAAATGTCACTGCAACACGTTTTGAAGGATTAATACATAACCACCCTTATGATTTATCCATTGATTCCAAAAATCGTGTTTGGTTTTCTGATCCCCATAGTGGCACGCAAGCATTTGGTCCACAAATTTTCCCGCCGTTATCGCACGCATCGATTATGCGTCTTGAAAAAGACCAAATTGGACATTGGACGATTAGAAGAATGAGTTTCGATACTGAAAGTCCGAAAGCAATTACCTTATCAAATGATGAGAAAACTCTTTACGTTGCCGAGAATCCAACTTCAGTTGCAACCAATAGAGAGTTAAGGGCTTATCCTATCTTATCCAATGGTGAATTAGGTAAGTATCGTGTCTTACATAGTTTTGGTCATGATGAAAAAGGGATTCATGGTGGTATACATGGTTTATGCAAAGATACTTCAGGAAATATTTATGCTTGTGCAGGTGATTCCATTTCGAGTATGCAACCAGCCATTTATATATTTTCAAACGAAGGCAACCTGATGGAAGGGATTCCTTTTCCTCATGGAACTCCACTGCGAGCGACCTTTAGCAACGACAATCTAAAGGTACTTTATGTGACTAGTAGCGATCGTTGTATTTATAAAGTAAGGTTTTAAAGAGTAACTCTATGATTCTACCGAGCACAGTGTGAAGAAATAGCAATCGTACAAGCTTGAGAGCTATGATTGCTCCATGCATGTCGTGTTGCTCTTTGTACCACTGTATCGCCCTCCTGAAGTATGACTTTATCTTTATCTAATATAAGAGTTATTTCACCTTTTAGAATGACGCATAAATCTAAAGTCTGAGTCTTTTGTAGGTATGGATGTAAGTTTTGATCTACTTGCATCGCATGTTCTGCCCTAACCGATTTGTAATAATTAGCGATTTTCCTAGAATCAATATTGTCTCGCCAAATGCTATCAGGGGGAAATTGATAAATATGAAAAATGGAACCACCCTCTAAGGGTTCTAGTATCTCAGGAGCATCATCAACCCAACTAAGATCATGAATGATCGCCGGACTTGAGTTGGTTAACCAGATTTTCTGCCGATAAAAGCCAGGCCTCGCAGGATCTAATAAATGATTTTGCAAATGCTCATCCGACAAAGCAAAAGATTGATCTTGATCGTTATCAATGGTTACAATTCTACGTACCATTTATAAATCCTCCATCTTGTGCTTTGCAACCCCACCCATCATAATGAAAGCCATCAAACTGGTGTCATTTGGATTTGTCCAACCGTGCCAGTTAGCGAGTTGAACCACTACATCACCAGGTAATAATTCCCGATGACCGTCATCAAGAATAAGCGTTCTCTTACCACTTAACATGACTCCGTAATCAATCGTTGCTGATTGATGAACCGGAGAACTATAGGCATTTTGTCCACCCCGATCCCAAGTATGGCCATTTTTTCTTAATATGGGTGCGTGTAAAGGTACTGCAGTCGTATCTAAAGCTGGATCATAATTCAAAGGCTTACTAGCAGATTGCACGATACGTAAATGTCCGCCGCTAGGAGGTGGATCAAATGAAAAGGGTAAGTCACCATCATCTCGTGATCCATCAACGATTGCGGGTAACTTTTCATATACCCATATATCTGTCATCCCAGCACTTGCCGCAATGGTACCAATATTGACGTTGGGGGCATAACTGTCATAGATAACACCCGATAAGCCTTGCTCATCATTTCCTGTTACTACTCGCCGAATCGGACGCATTTTTAATGTCATAACAAAATTTTTACTTAATAAGGTTGAATATTCCCAGTTTTAATTACTTCACTGGAACGACTAATATCACTTTTAACAAATTGAGCGAACTCCTCGATTGAACTACCTAAGGGCTCAAACCCTGCGGCAACCGCTTTAGCTTGCACTTCCTTTTGATGCATTACTTTGACAAACTCTTTATTGAGTTTTTCTATAACGCTTTTTGGAGTTTTAGCTGGCACATGAATTCCATTCCAACCAACAATCGCAAAATTGGGATACCCTTCTTCAGCGACGGTTGGTATTTCTGGCAATACCGAATAACGTTTAGGACTACTTACAGCGATAGCCCGTAATTGATTTGACCTGATAAATGGAAGTGCAGAAGGAGCGGGGACAAACATGCAATTAACTTGTCCCCCTAATAAATCGGTTACACCCGCTGCCGCACTTTTATAAGGAATATGCAAAATATCAATGCTTGCCATTTGCTTTAACATTTCTCCAGCCAAATGCGCAGGTGTGCCGTTACCAGAGGATGCGTAATTCAATTTTCCAGGCTGGGTTTTAGATGCAGTCACAAAGTCTTTGAGCGATTTAATTGGCGAAGATGCATTCACCACTAAGATAAAAGGTAAAGTCGCTAATAGGCTGACTGGGGCTAAATCATTTTGAAAATCGTAGGGCATTTTGGGTTGCAAAACGCTATTGATAGTAAATGAGCCCGTACTCAGAAGTAAGGTATAGCCATCTGGTGTAGACTTCGCAACAGTATCTCCTGCGATGATACCTCCTGCTGCAGGTCGAGCATCTACCACTACAGCTTGTCCCCAATCTTCTATAATTTTCTCGCCAGTTATGCGCGCAAGACTATCAGGGCCAGGACCTACGATGACACGAAGCGGTTTATCGGGGAAATTTTGCGCTAAAGTCACACTAGAAATGAGACATAAAAGTAAAATAGCCTTTTTAGTGAGGAAATGAATTTGATTTAATTTCTCTGCCATGAAGTCTCCTTGATATTCTTAACAAATCATATCTTTTTATCTAACTAAGTAAAAAGAACATTTCATTCTGATACATTACTTCTTGTTATATAGTGCGCCATTAAGATGTTCGCCATTCCAATTAGGGCATACCATCGTAATAAAATCTTCCATGTAATGACGTAAGTATTTCCCTCTTCTAAATTGGATAAAAATTGGAATAGATGGGAATAGTCCACTCGCATCCAAAATCATTAAGCCTTTATCTCGGGTTTTATCGTATGCAATGGTGGGAATAATCGCGATACCATGACCAATTTTCACATAGGTTTTAATCACATCCGTATCTGTAGCACTTAATACAAAATTAGGCTTTAAATTACTACTCTCAAAAACTTGTTTGATTCCTGAGCCACCCGCAAGATTCGCATCTAGAGAAATAATGGAATATTGTGCAATTTTCTCAAGCGTCAATTTTTTCAACTTTACTAATGGATGATCCTCTGGAACAAGGATAGATCGATCAATAGTCGAGTAAGGAAATAAAATAAGTTCTTCTGGACTCTCATCAAAAGTAGCACTAATCCCGATATCTGCCTCACCAGAACAAATCCAAGTTGCTACTTGATAAGGATCAGATTGTCTAAGGCTAACTGTAACGTGAGGATATAACTCACTAAATTTTTTAATAATTTTCGGTAGAACATGTCCGGCATGGAGGTGTGTCGTAGCAACAACTAATGATCCTTCATTTTTAGCCGAAAACTCTTCTCCTATTTTTTTTAAGTTGAGGGCATCACTCAACATTCTTTGCGCAACTGCATAAACTTCTTCACCTGGTGGAGTCAAACCGAGGATTCGATTGCCTTTACGAACTAACAATAAAACTCCAAGCTCACCTTCTAAAAGTTGAATTTGCTTACTGATCCCGGGTTGGGATGTAAAAAGTCTTTCTGCTGCTTTTGATACGTTAAATTTCGTTTCAACAACTGCACAAAGATACCGTAATTGCTGTAAGTTCATAAAAAGTTATACGGCACTTTGCTTTCTCTAGATTAAGCGATTATTTTTAATCGGTAAATCACGAATTGGCTTACCCGTTGCGGCATAAATAGCATTAACGACTGCCGGTGCAACCACTGCAATCGTTGGCTCGCCAATACCCCCCCAAATTTTATCGCCCGTTGAGTGAATATGTGTTTCAACTTTTGGCATCTCAGCAAGTCTTAAGACTCGATAGGTATCAAAATTCTTTTGTTTAACCCGTCCACGCTCAATAGTGCACTCCCCCCACATAGCAGCACTTAAACCATAAACTACTGAACCCTCAACTTGCGCCTCAATTTGCCCAGGATTGACTGTGTATCCGCAATCCACTACTAAGACAACACGGTGGACTTTCACTTGACCTTGCTTGTCGACTGATAATTCAACAACTGCAGCTGAATGCGTGCCATAGCTCATGAATTGACTGATACCTCTAAAAACACCTTTTGGTAACTTCGTCCCCCAACCTGCTTTTTCAGCAGCCAAGTTCAAAGTAGCTAATTGCTTCGGATGATGCGTTAAGGATTTTCTAAATTCGTAAGAATCCGCCTTTGCTGCTTTTGCAATCTCTTCAATAAAGGCTTCTACATAAAAAGAGTTTTGTGGAACATTTACACCACGCCAGGTGCCAACGGGTACATGGGTATTTCTCATGGCCCATTCCACTTTTACATTTGGCGCTTTGTAACAAAGCTGTTGATCACTCTTTGGATCACCAGATAATCCTTGCAACTGAGAGTTATCTTGAAAGCCTGTCATATTTGCACTGGGATTACGCCAAGCATAGATAGATTGCCCAGAGATTCGAATTTTTAAAGTAGTTAATTGATTTTTATAATCTAAACCTGCTGACAACTTCGCTTGAGTGATTGGTCGATATTGACCGTGTGTCATATCTTCTTCACGGGTCCAAATCATTTTGATGGGTACGCCCGGCATTTGTTTAGCGATTTCAACAGCGCTAATCACATAATCCGACACTCTACCCCGTCTTCCAAAGCCACCACCTGGGTCATAACGATTAACCTTACACTGCTCCAAGGATAATCCTAAAGTTTTAGACATGGCCAACTGTGCACCTTGTGGATCTTGGGTTGGTACCCAAATTTCTGCCATGTCACTACTCACTTTAGCAACGCAGTTCATCGGCTCCATTGTAGCGTGGGCTAAAAAAGGAGCTGAGTAAGTTGCTTCAACTTTTTTAACTGCTTTTGATAAATCATTCTCTACATTTCCTTCATTGCGGAAAACATAAACACCCTCGTTTGAGCTAAGTCCATGCTCTAAGTAGGCATGAATCATTGAATCACTTTTTAATCCTAAATTCGATTCATCCCATGTCACTTTCACTTTTTCACTAGCAACCTTAGCGTGCCACCAAGTATCTGCGATGACTGCAAAAGCTTCATTATTAATTTGGATAATTTTTTTGACTCCTGGCATTTTGAATGCATCAGTTGAATCAAAGGAATTAATCTTGGTTCCAAAAACTGGCGCAGAAATGTAAATTGCATTTAACATACCTGGCAACTGCACATCGACAGCATAAATTTTGCTTCCGTCGAGCTTATCTTTCGTATCAAGGCGCTTTACTGGCTTACCCGCTATTTTCCAATCGCTTGGATTTTTAAGTTGAATCGTTTTAGGATCAGGTGGGGTTAATTTTGATGCTGCTTGTGCAACTTTGCCATAACTTGTAGTCTTACCAGAGAAGGGATGACGAATAATACCTTCGCTTACGGTAAGTTCAGAAACAGGTACCTGCCATTCATTGGCAGCTGCTTGCAAGAGAACAGCCCTAGCTGTTGCACCACCA
>CANFME010000071.1 GCA_947448305.1 Burkholderiaceae bacterium | reverse complement strand
CTATGTTTTAGCTGAATGGTTACAGATAAACTTTATATATGTAAAAAAGCTCTCTCCATATGGTTAAATTAAAGATAGAACCATTTTTTGCCAATGATGTAAACCCCGTGAATTATTGGATTTTAATTGATGATTTCCAATCCAATGTTTAACAGGAGTAGCAAAACCAGTTTTTGGGCGATTTAAAATAGTATGTATAGGATTAAGATTAGTGAGAGCTATATCTTTTTTTAGCAGGCGAAGACCTTGAGATCTTTGCCATACCAAGTATTTAATCAAGTTAATGTCCAAAAAAGGTAGACGAATTTCTAATGAATGTGACATTCCTGCCCAATCGTTATCCCTTAAAAGTTGGTTGCGCATGTACTTTGTCGACTCTAAAAAGGTTATGATGCTAAAAGGGTCTCCTAAATCATTTAACTTAGTATCATTAAGATGGTATTCGGAAAGTCGTTCTAGTCCTGTATTTATGGTTTGATAATCTAAATTCTGATTTACTCCAAGAGCCCAAGGCATAATCGAAGCTCGTCTAAGTAAATATGCATCTTCCCAACAAGAACCATACTCTAGAAGTCCCGCATATTTTTCCGAAGTAAATTTACGAAAGATTGGTGCACTAATTTGCCTTATTATTTTTGCTAAAAAAGGGGGCATCGCTAGCATTTGTCCAAGTTGGCGTATCTTAGGAATATGATGAAAGGATGGATAACCACCAAAAAACTCATCTGCACCAAGACCAGATAAAACCACTTTCAAACCACTTTGCGCTGCAGCGTCAGCCACTAAGTAAGTATTTAAGCCATCAATGGTAGGTTGATCCATTGAGTATATATAGTGTGTTAATTTATCTTCAAAATCTTGTTGGGAAATCCAAACAGTTTCATGGTTAAAACCATACCTTTTAGCAACAAGTTCAGCCAATACTGTTTCATCGGAGCTTGTCCCTTGAAACTCTTTAAAACCAAGAGTAACTGATTTTAAGGGAGCACCACACTCAGCAGCTAAACCTAGGATAGAACTAGAGTCAATGCCGGCAGATAAAAAAATACCTACAGGCACATCGGAAACGAGATGAGCCTGAACACTATCAAGAAGTGCTTCACGAAGACTAGAATAATTTGATGTAACTGAAGTAGATTTAGAAAACAACTCAAAAAGTGATTGAAAACTTCCTGACTCACGTTTACCATCTCTTTCAATTCTTAGCCAGGTGCCGGGTTCTAAACTCAATAAATCTTTATAAAGAGTAAAAGGTTCTGGTACTGACCCCCAAATCCAATAACCCACTAAACCTGCTGGTTCAGATTCTGTTTTGATTCCACCACCAGCTAATAAAGCTTTTACTTGAGAAGCGAAACGAATTGTCTTACCATCATCATGCCAATATAAAGGCTTCATCCCAAAAGGATCGCGCGCCATGAAAAGAGACTGAGTTAGGTTGTCCCAAATAGCGAAAGCATACATGCCGCGCAGTGACGAGCACATAGCTTCCCCTTTATGAGCATAAAGAGATAAAAGCACTTCAGTATCAGAATTTCCTCGAAAGTTAAAACCTAGCAATTCAAGTTCTGATCGCAACTCTTTGAAGTTGTATATTTCACCATTAAAGATAATTTGGTAACGACCATCCAGTGAAGCCATTGGTTGCGCTCCATTTTCGGACAAATCAATGATGCTTAGCCGACGATGACCAAGACCAATGCGTTTATCTGAAGATATCCACAAACCCTCTCCATCAGGGCCTCGATGAAACATCTGGTCGCGTATGCGAAGCAGTTCGGCATCAAGGACTGGCGGAGCATTATTTGAGTAGGCAAATATGCCCACGAACCCACACATAGATGATAAGTTTTAAATTAAAGTTTATTTACTCAAATGTACTAGACTAATTAATTAATTATACTATAAGCTCTAGGTACTATTAAGAGTAAAAGTTAAAGAATAAACATAATTTAAATCACTTTAGTGATGGATTGCTTACAAAATACTGCAAAGTATGAAGATGACTAGATACTAATTATTTCAGGCAATACAACTATATTCATATTTTTCTAATAGGTAGGGATAGGACCAAAGATCAAAGCCTGCCCATCCCTCATATTGGTTACGTTATAAAGTGGGTACATTCGATTCAACTTAGCCCCACCATCCCTTATCAAAGGATTCCATAGAATCGTTGCCGTATCATTACTAAACTTAGTAAAGAACGCATCGAACGGAATTGAAACATAAATCCCCTTATCAAAACTTCCCTCCCCAAACTGCTCTGCTGAGACATTCGTTCTCGTAAAGTAAGCACCCATCTTCACACCATTCGAAAATGCTTTCGAAACATCCACGGTGTATCCACGATCTCCAGCTAAATACTGACCGTAACTCACCTTAGCCAAAATATCTTCCCAACCTGTTTGCCAGTAACCAGTAATGTGACCAGTTGTCACCTGATAATCTAAAAAGTTAAAGCGTTGATCAAAGTCTCTTTGACGAACTTTATTCAAATCAACTCCGATAGCTAAAGGGCTATTTAATGGACGATATAACCACTCCCCACCAAGACCACCATACATCATCTCTAGCATACCGCCATAAGCAGTAAAGTAATGGCTATCACCAACCTTAGCAACTTGAGTTGTTTGTAAAACTGGCAGCGTTAACCGACTGGTTGTAAGATATTCTCTGATGTAAGTTCGAACTCTTGGTAAGTTACTAGGAGCATCGTAAGTAAACTTATCGAAGTTATCTAATAAGCGCAGACTTGTTGTACCTTTTATCCAAGCACCTTCCCACAAATGAAGTTCAGCTGTACCCAACGCACTTAATGCAAACAAATATCCATCAGGACCACCAATAGATTGCATATAGCCGATATCAAAGCCACCAGTTAATCTCTTTGCTTCTGGCCCTTTTAACAAATAATTCTCATCATTTTTATTAGAACTTAATTCAGAAGGAGTAGGTGACTGAGATGTCAATGTTTCAAGCATCTCAGACGGATATTCAGAGACAACAGCTTCAGCCAACTTTGACTTGCTTGGACCAAGTAAAGAAATATTCTTCATCATCCAAGCTTGGCGGTTATAAGTTTGTTTAATCAAGGGCAATTGACGTTGTTGATACTTCACTACAAACTCTGTAATGTTTGAGGGTGCATCACGGTGCAACACCGCAATAACTCGATTCATTCTCTCTTTGAGATAAACTCCATTCACCTCATCCAGCGCCACAATCCAGCGTTTATTTTTACTCTCAATCTGAACTAAACGCCAGCCACTTTGAGCTCGAATATCTTCAGCTATTTTTATAATATTTAAAGAGTTCTCTATAGGCATCTCTTTAGCTGTTGTAACTTCTTTAACAGTTGCAACTAAAGGACTTTGAATAACTATTTCACCTTGTTTAGAAGCACTAAAAGGGACATTTAAAGTATTTTGCCAAGGATCAATATTTGGAACCTTAACTAGTTCATTAACTGGCTCATTACTAGGAGGACTAATCAGACGATAACTAATCGGAATAGCAGCATCTTCCATTACTTTCGGAACAGCTAGTTTAGATAAGTTATCAAAAATAGAAATAGAGATTATCGCAGTATTACCACGCTCAACTCCAACCGTTAAATTAGCGTTATTCCAACGATATACAGCTCCAAAGTTAATGGGGCTACGTTGCTCTAGTGTTGAATTAAATGGTTCTCTTTGATAATTATTACCATCCAATTCCATCTTTAAAGTTAAATTTGGATAAGGGGTTTGGTACTGAACACCACCAATAAGGGCAGTTTGACCATGGAAATAAGTCCCAAATGAAAAGTTACCACCTGACCCAACATCAACTGAGGGTCTAGAACTAAAACCAGAGCCAACAATTGAAAAAGGATTTTTAAAATTACCACGATTACCTAAATAACCCCAAGCTAGACCCGCACTAAAATCAAAATTACCGTAACGTTTATTCGTCACTACATATTCGCCAGAGAACAAACCAGTTCCAGTCATATCACGCAGACCAAATGCTAGTTCAGGAAAAAGAGCAGTTTCCTCTAAAAGACGTACTTTCAGATCAATACTTTTATCAACATAGGACTGAGAACCAGCATAGTCTCCGTAAGCAACATTGCCATCATTCGAATACCGAAAAGCAGCCTCTAGCCATGGCAATGGTTGTATCGCAAAGTTGTAATGCGTATAGGGCGTTGTATGAGAGTAACTAAATAGAGCACTTCCAGCAGGCATCATCCTAGTGGTCGGCGTTTGTAATAAACCAATACTTCCCCAATCACTAGCAATAACAACAGAATCTTTCGGTTGATACTTTTCACTTTGATCTAGTTTGAGATCAAACACAATATCGTCTACAAAAGTACGATCAGCTTTAATAAATTCCGATAAACCTACTTGATCTGAAGGGCCTTGGGTTGCTAAGAAAGCTGCAAACTCTTCAGAAAACTTTTCTGAGTAATAACCTTTCTCGGATCCACTCAAATTCCAAGGAAGTTGTTGAGTTATCTGATCCAACCCTTTTGGTTGTTTTGGTACCCAAATCCAACTCCCCGAGGCAGGATAGTTTTGTGTCTTGGCATTCCATGAAGCAAGACTGACTTTTTGAGTAACACCATCTGCTTGTATCACCCAAGCCCAATCGGGTGTTGAGCTTGTATTGGAGCAAAGCTTTGTATAGTGAATAGCATAGACACTGCGTTTAAATGGAATCACGCAAACCCGACCATCGCCTTGTATAACGGTAACCGTATTTTTTTTCTCAGGATTCTTTAATGTATCTTGAGGACTAATAATCGGATCTAGTAGCGGATGCGTCTCTAACCAACGAGGATCCTTAGCGGGTAATAGAACTCTACCCGTTACAGGTAAGTTTTGAATCACTCGCGCTAAAGTATCGATACCGGTACTTTTGACTGAACCAACAACAGCTTGTTTATTAAGATTCTCCGATTGAATCGAATCCCCCTTCAAATCACCTCCAGCAGATTTATGTAAACCAGATAAATAGTTCAGTAACTGATCTTTTTGTTTTTGCTGTTGAGCCATTTCACTGGAAGTATTCCACATCAATCCTTGCAAACTCACTTCTTGCTTTGGTGAGCTTTGAGCCAATGCATTATCCAAATTGATGAAATTACTCAAGCGCTCTGGAGCTTTGATGGAAACTTCGCCAAGTTTTGCTTGTGCAAAAGCAGGAGTAGAAACAACAAGCAATGATCCAATAGTTAAAGAAACAGTAACGAAAGCACCAAAAACAAGAGACCCTGAAATGATAGACCTAAAGGAAAATATATCCATAGGCGCATCATCACCAACATGGGATTTCATAGAGGAAGATTTCATCATTGAGATGATTGGTGAAATGGAATGTTTGGGATAGCTCATGGTTGAGGCGGCCACTGTGTCCAGGTGATACAAAAATCTTTCGATAAGCATTGTTGACCGACAACCTGCTCAAAGCCACTATTGTTTTTCACAAAACCGTACCAAGCAAAGCTAGCACCTTTTTTCTTAAAAAGATCATTCGGTTGAGGCGTCTCTGCCACCCAAATTAAATCTTTATTATTCAGATATTTTTTAATAGAACTTGGAATAGAATCAGGCACAGTTGAAGATATAACTGCTGAGATTCTTTCATCACGCATCATTAAATAACTTGGCATTGCGAAATATGATTGGGTAGAAAAGTATTTCTTAACCGTCTTTATGGGAACTGGAGTATTTTGACTAGCCATAGCCACTTCACTCTTTACAAGCAAATCCAAACTAGGAGCATCTTTACGAGAAACCTCCTGCCAGTTTTGATCAAAGCCGATACTACCCAGATAACGTCCCTGCTGTATGCGCATCACTGAACCATCACTACTGTACCAAACATCCACTGGTCCGAGGGGGTCAGGATCTACATAGCCTTTCACTAAAAGAACATCTAAGCCATTAATATTGACCCTTAAATAAGAAAGATTATTTTTTAGAGGACTTTTTTCAATTTGAGCTGCTTCATCTCTAAAACCCATTTGCATGGTTTTCCAGGCAGCATCAGATTGAGAGGAACAACCATGAAGAAACATACTGATCAGACATGCCAACACAAGAAAATTAATTCGTTTTAATAAAAAACCTTGGGAAGAGCTGTAAGTCATCTATTTAATCAGTCTACTTTAATGCTTGCTTACGATTGAACTTACTGGATAGTGAGTAAACAAAAGGAAAGGTTTTGTTATTAGGAAGAATCATTATTCTCAACAATAAAAAAGCTCCCAATGGAGCATTTTTATTATCTAAACAAAACTACTTATTTGGTAGTGCCAGTAGTGCCAGTAGTATTGTTATTATTGTTATTTGCGCTTACTGCTGCACCTGCTGCTGCTGCAACAGCTACCGTAGCACCCACTGTCAATGCCGCAGTAGAAACACCTAACGCACCCGCAGCCGCAGCTAAACCACCTGTTGCCGCCGCTCCAGCACCTGCCGCTGCTCCCGCTGCCGCCGCACTTCCGGCTGCCGCAGAACCTGCCGCAGCACTACCAGCTGCAGCACTTCCCGCCGCCGCACTCCCCGTTGCTGCTGCTGAGCCAGCTGCAGCACCTGTTCCAGCTGCTGAACCTGCACCCGCTCCCGCAGCTCCTGCGCCAGCACCACCAGCTCCAGTAGACGCTCCAGCTGCCGCACCGCCAGTTTCAACCTGGGCAAATGAATAAGAACTAAATGCACACAATAACAAAACCGTTAAGATTTTCTTCATTTTCTTTCCTTTTTTAAGCAATCTTTATACTATTAACAATAAAATCATTCTAGCAAAGTAATTCTTTTATTTCTAACCTTATTTCACCGATTTAGCCTCATTTTCGTGAATTATTTTTTAAATTTAAGCCCGTGGAAGCTTTTATTAACAAAGCAGTTCGCTGATTGACTTTAATTGCTTCAAACCTAGAAGATTGTTAGGTAAATTGTTAAGATCACTTCTTAGCTAAGAACTAAGACTACTTCTATGTTTAGTTTTATGATCTCAAGACTCAATAGTTCAGCTGTAAATCACGGTTTGAAGTTTACTTTAGTAGAGATGATGTAAAAACCTAGAGTTATAGTATGCAGATATCATTAAACCAAGATCTGATTTTTGGGTAGGGTATGAAGTGACTCATGTCCGTAGATATTTCAAATAAATTTGAAAGATTTAGCATTGGTGATGCATTGGCATAGATTGATGCATCTTGATAGATGTTGTTAGAAATTGATTAAACTTCAATTAATGACTTTAAAGATGAAAAAATATTAGTTACTGGCGTTATAGGTTGCATTGGCTCTGATACGGTCGTGCAACTATTACAAGCTAATTTTGAGGTTTGCGTCATTGATAATCTATGTAATAGCAAAGTGGCTGTCATCGACCGGATTGAAAAAATAACAGGTAAACGCCCTGAGTTTTTAGAGGGAGATATTCGGGATGCAGTCTTTCTCAAAGACGTTTTTCAAGACCATGCAATCGATGCGGTAATTCATTTTGCTGGTTTAAAAGCGGTAGGGCAGTCTGAGAAAGAGCCTTTGCTGTATTACGAAAACAATGTTTCAGGCAGTGTCTGTTTGTTTGAAGCAATGCGCCAGGCGGGTGTAAAACGCCTAGTATTTTCTTCTTCAGCCACTGTCTACGGCTATCCTGGCAAGACGCAATACACTGAGGATTTACCTACCCTTCCAATTAATGTTTATGGGCAGACAAAACTGTTTGTCGAAGAAATATTACGTGATCTTAAAAAATCAGATCCAAGTTGGAGGATTGCACTACTTCGTTACTTTAATCCCGTTGGTGCTCACTCTTCAGGCCTAATTGGGGAAGACCCAGAGGGAATTCCTAATAACTTAATGCCCTTTGTTGCTCAGGTCGCGAGTGGAAAGTTAAAAAAATTACAGGTATTTGGTAACGACTATCCAACTCCCGACGGAACTGGTCTGCGGGATTATATTCACGTGGAAGATTTAGCCGATGGCCACTTAAAAGCTTTGAATAAACTCGCCACATCTGAGGATCTCTTAACGGTCAATTTGGGAACGGGTAGGGCGTATAGTGTTTTAGAAATGATCAAAGCTTTTGAAGTGGCATCAGGTAAACCTATTCCTTATGAGATTGTAGCTAGGCGAAGCGGTGACTTGGCAGAGTATTATGCAGATCCAAAGCTAGCTAAACAGTTATTAAATTGGGAGGCACATTTTGATATTGACAGAATGTGCCAAGATACATGGCGATGGCAAGAAAGCAGATCACAAGATCATCCTAAATAATGACTTAACCTTAATTTCTTATTTGGGTAAAGATTCAATGAAACCTTGAGGTAGAAATAACTTGCTTGTTAGCAGTGATTTATTCAGAATGGGGTTGGTCTATTTAGCGTGGCTTAATCGTTGAAGAAACCAGCTGAAATAATCTCAATGAAGTAACCACAGGTCTCCTTGTTTGAATCCAATATTATTTGAAAAGACTGGTAGTAACTTTGGCTTGAACTTTTGAGGCTTTTACACTTGAGCTTCTACTCAATATATACTGATAGTAGTTGATTTATTTTTTTTAAATGGTGTATTAGTACTATAGTAGGCTTGTTTTAAAGTATTAATGCGTCCTAATTTGTCACGCTAGTACCAAAATTATGAAAATAATGATGAATTTACTCAAGATAAATGCTAATTTATTAGTTTTTGCTACGACTTACTAAGAACGACTTTAATACGAACGATTTACCGCAGAATGAATGTCACTAATTACGAGTTATCACATTGAGCTTTTTAAGACTTCTAAAAAATAATTTTTACTTTACTGTTGCAGCCATCTTTTTTATTACGATGATTGTTCTTTCATCATTTGGTGAATTTGAAAAGCAATTGGTTTGGCTATTTAACGACAAGTTGTTACATCTTTTTGCCTACAGTTTCTTGTCACTATTCATTTACCTTGGCTTAGGCGGTCATCTACTATCTCGTGTGGCCCTGACTTTTTTCATTATTGCTGGACTTGGGGCAATAGATGAGTTAATCCAGTATATGTTCCCTGCTAGAGACCCTAGTTTTGATGATTGGTTAGTAGACTGTTTGGGAGGTATTGCTACAGTTGGCCTCTTGGCTATGATTCAGTCTTTCTTTTTCCCACCCGAGACTGAAGATTTAGAGCGAGACGGCGATTAAAGAGACCTTGAAGTAATCGAATCCGAAGTAAATAAAGCCAAAGTAAGCCAAAGTAAAGTTTGTGAAGACTTTTAAGATTGGCTGAAAAGTAAAATTATGATCGCAACAATGCTGTCCAATCATCGATTTTATATGTTCTAATTTCCCGCTTTAAATAAAACAACAGAAAGATCATACTCAGTTGTTGATAATTGTTTAATGATGGAAATATTCAATCCTTAGGAACCTGTTCATAATACGGTTAATCAATCACAGTTTCAATCCATAACAGATCCAACTTAAAACCCCAATCTTCAGACAATGCCAACTCAAGTCATAACAGAAATCCCAACCCAGCGAATTTTAATTACTGGCAGTAATGGCATGATTGGTGACGCACTTATGCAGCACCTCTTACAAAAAGGGTTTGAAGTTCGAGGAATGCTCAGAACTCCCAAGCATTTCAATTCTAAGGCCTTAGATCCAATACAAAAGAATGAATTAGGAAAAAATGATTCACGATACTACGTTGTGGGTGATATCAATGAACATACCGATTGGACACAAGTATTAAAAGACATTGATGTGGTTATTCATACCGCTGCCTGTGTACATCAAATGCAAGGATCAAAAGATTACGATCGTGTGAATCATTTAGGCACTCATCAACTCGCAAAACAAGCAGCAAGGGCTGGTGTTAAACGATTGATTTTTTTGAGCTCAATTAAAGCCATGGGTGAGCAGGGTCATTTTGACGCCTTGACATTCTGTAAGCCAGAAGATGATTACGGCCAATCCAAA
The DNA here is from genome assembly GCA_947448305.1 of Burkholderiaceae bacterium. Taxonomy (GTDB): domain Bacteria; phylum Pseudomonadota; class Gammaproteobacteria; order Burkholderiales; family Burkholderiaceae; genus Polynucleobacter. Next base: position 3,659 of record CANFME010000071.1, on the reverse strand, counting down.
CTAGACGCCGAACAGAAATTATTCGAAGTCTCTAAACAGTACGGTATGGAAATTGTGATTCTGCGATTGCCCCTCATTTATGGGCCAGGTGTTAAAGCGAATTTCAGAAAATTAATTCAGCTAGTAAAGCTTTCTTGTTTTAAAAGAATGCCATTACCGTTTAAAGGAGTTAACAATGCAAGAAGTATGATGGGGCTGCGAAACCTCATCGATTTAATCACCTGCTGCATAGACCACCCGAATGCTACTGGAAAGATTTATTTACCCTCAGACGGTGAGCCTATTTCCACCCCAATGTTAATGCGAAAAATCGCAGATGCCTTTGGAAAATCAATTCCAATGTTTTCCGTACCAACCAAATTACTCATCTTCGGATTTGGGTTATTAGGCAAAAAAGCCTTAGCAGATCGACTGTTTTGTGATTTAACGGTAGATCGTAGGCCAGTTCAAGAAGACTTATCTTGGCAAGCTCCCTTTACCGTAGATGAAGAATTGCGATTTACATTAAAGCAACGTTAAGCAACAAACCGTCGAAACTGTAACCGTATTGAAATACAATTCTCTAATGAAAAGAATCTTTGATTGCACTACAGCGATGATTAGCCTGCTGATATTCTTGTTGCCACTATCACTTGTCTGTATTGCAGTAGCCATCACATCTAAAGGCCCCATTCTATATTGGTCACAAAGAGTTGGTAAAAACAACGAACTTTTCTGGATGCCCAAGTTTCGTACCATGCGAGTGAATACCCCAACCCTCGCTACCCACCTTCTTGAAAATCCCCAGCAGTGGCTCACTCCCATAGGATCATTTCTGCGCAAAACCAGCCTCGATGAATTACCCCAACTATGGTCTATCCTCATGGGCAATATGAGTTTTGTTGGTCCTAGACCAGCACTTTTCAATCAACAGGACTTGATTGAACTCAGAACGAAAAAAGGTGTTCACCGCTTAACCCCAGGACTCACTGGCTGGGCACAAATTAACGGGCGAGACGAATTACCGATTCCACAAAAAGTAGCCTTTGATGTCGAATACTTAGAAAGACAATCCCTCTTATTTGATATGCAAATTATTTTTCAAACCTTTTTAAAGGTAGTAAAGCACCAGGGTATTCAGCATTAGATTTTGAGTATGCTTAAATATGACTACGAAGTTAATGTGGTTTTTTCAATGCTTTAAGCATTAAATTTCTAATTTAACTAAATTAATCAATAAAAAAATAAATAAATAAAGCTAAAGTAACTAGATTAAAAATAAAATTTATAAGACAACGGGTTCATGCAAAAAATATTCAGCCAGTACATCAGTCCTTTATTAGATATGCCACGGGTCACAAAACGCCTCGTTGCGCTAGTATTTGATATTGCCTTATGTATTGGGACAGTTTGGCTATCAATGATTCTTCGGTACAGTGAGTTGGTAGAATTAACTCCTTACCGCATCCTGGCGATGATCTTATCAGTGGTGATTGCTATACCGATATTTATCAGAACTGGCTTTTATCGGGCGGTTTTCAGGTATAGCGGCTTAAATGCCCTAACCTCGATGGCAAACTCGGTCTTTTTATATGCCTTAATTTATTCTTTCATTATTGCTGTTGCGGGATTTCCGGGAGTACCTCGCACCATCGGTTTTTTCCAGCCGATTTTACTGTTAGTTTGTATTAGCTCCTCGCGCCTCTTGGTTCGTTATTGGTTAGGTGAGGATTATGGCCTTATTTTAAAAAGGATGAATCGGCCTAAAGCATTAATTTATGGTACTGGAAAAACAGCCCGTGAATTAGCTGAAGCTTTAGAAAGTAGTCTAGATATGCAAGCGATTGGATTCTTAGACGATGATGAAAAGCTCCATGGAAGTAATATCAACGGCCTGCCTATTTACAAGCCAGCGTTATTAAAAAAAATAGCTACTTCTGAAGAAGTCAGCTATGTGTTACTAGCAACGCCGAATCTTAGTCGCGAGAGAAGAAATCAAGTACTTTTCCTGATCAGCGATTCACATGTGGCGGTAAGAACTCTGCCGAGTATGGGAGATTTAATTCAGGGCAAGGTGAGTATTACGGACTTACGTGAATTAGAAATCGAGGACTTATTAGGGCGAGAGCCTATTGCTCCTCAAGCAGAGTTAATGGCTTCGAAGATTACTGATAAGGTAGTTGTAGTTACTGGAGCTGGAGGATCGATTGGTAGTGAATTGTGCCGCCAAATCATGTTTCTGCAACCAAGTAAATTACTATTAATCGAACACAGCGAAGCTGCACTGTACACCATTCATCAAGAGATTGAAGTCAAATGGAATTCGCAGCAATTACCTGTGATACCGCTCATAGCCTCAGTCCAAGATAAAAAAAGAATTACAGAAATTTTTAATACGTGGCGACCACAAACGGTTTACCATGCTGCTGCTTATAAACATGTGCCTTTAGTGGAACACAATCCCGCAGAGGGAATTCGCAATAATGTGTTTGGGACCATGAATATTGCCACTCTGGCAATTGAAAGTGGCGTACAGGACTTTATTTTAATTAGTACGGATAAAGCGGTCAGGCCGACGAATATGATGGGCGCAAGTAAGCGACTTGCAGAAATGATTCTTCAAGCTTATGCGCAGAATCAATCCAAGACAATTTTTACGATGGTGCGATTTGGAAATGTACTCGGATCCTCTGGTTCTGTAGTTCCCAAATTTAGAGAACAGATTCGAGCTGGAGGCCCAATTTCAGTAACGCACCCTGAAATGACCCGATACTTTATGACGATTCCTGAAGCCGTACAATTAGTGATTCAGGCTGGGGCGCTCGCTAGTGGTGGTGAAGTTTTTGTACTAGACATGGGCGAGCCTGTAAAAATTATGGATCTAGCTAAGCGTATGGTAGACCTTTCAGGGCTCACCATCAAAGATGACAGTCAACCCAATGGTGATATTGAAATTGAAATCACAGGACTGCGTCCGGGTGAAAAGCTATACGAAGAACTCTTGATTGGAGATAACCCAGAGAAAACTATTCACCCTCGAATTATCAAGGCAAGTGAGAAGTGTATGGCTTTGGAAAGTTTAAGATTGAAACTAAATCACTTAGAAAATAATCTAAATCAAACAAACGATATACAAGAATTACGCACCCTGATTGCGCAATTAGTGCCTGAGTACTCCCCAATGGGTGAAATTGTTGATTGGGTCTATTTGCAGGATCCTATTTAAGTGCATTAAGCCACCAAATCGCATGACTAAACGGTCTTAGGTAAAGTAAAATCTCTTTAACTTTAAATAACCTTTAAATAAATCAATATGAATAAAGTCGCACTAATTACCGGCGTTACCGGACAAGATGGATCTTACTTGGCTGAGTTTCTCTTAGCAAAAGGGTACATCGTGCATGGCCTGAAGCGACGCGCTTCTTCCTTAAATACCGATCGAATTGATCATATTTACCAAGATCCCCACATTGATAATCGTAATTTTGTGCTGCATTACGGAGATTTGTCTGATTCCAGTAATCTAATTCGTATCGTGCAGCAAACTCAGCCCGATGAAATTTACAATCTAGGTGCACAAAGTCACGTTGCTGTCTCCTTCGAGTCCCCTGAGTACACTGCTGATGTTGACGCTCTTGGAACTCTACGCATTTTAGAAGCGATTCGGATTTTAGGCCTCG
>CANFME010000070.1 GCA_947448305.1 Burkholderiaceae bacterium | reverse complement strand
GTTTTGGTACCTTCTGGCTGAGGTGCCCTAAAAATAGGTGCACTGGGAACGAATTGGACTGTGACGATGAGAGCAACCAAACCAAGGCCTGCCATCATCAAAAATATTCCCGACATTCCAAGTAACTCATATAACGGGGTGGCAATAATCACCGATAACGCAAAACTCAAAGCAATGCTTACCCCAATAATCGCCATTGCACGCGTCCGAATTTCTTCCCTCGTGGCATCAGCAACCCATGCGGAAATCGCTGCTGATATAGCCCCAGCTCCTTGAATTGCTCTTCCTGCCAAAATCCAATACAAGTCGTCATGGCTAGCCGCAACTAAAGCCCCAATAATAAATAAACTGAGTCCAAAAGCAACAATGACTTTACGACCATAACGATCGGACAAAATGCCTAAAGGGATGTGAAAAAAGGCCTGTACCATTGCATAAACCCCAATGGTAAGCCCTACTAGGGTGGCATTATCGCCATGCGGCAGGTTTTTAGCATGCAAACTAAAAATAGGGATGATCAAAAATAACCCTAGCATTCTGAGGGCAAAGACGCAAGCTAGAGCAATAGATGATCTAAGTTCTGACGGATTCATAAATTAAGGCTATATTAATGGGTTAGGCTTAGTGTAAGCGAATATATTATGAACGAAGAAATTAAAATCCGTGGCGCTCGAACCCACAACCTTAAAAATATTAATCTCGATATTCCACGAGATAAATTAGTTGTACTAACTGGGCTTTCGGGATCTGGTAAAAGTTCACTAGCATTTGACACGCTTTATGCAGAAGGTCAACGTCGCTATGTTGAATCATTATCCGCCTATGCAAGACAGTTTTTGCAATTAATGGATAAGCCTGATGTTGATTCTATTGAGGGTCTATCACCAGCTATTTCTATTGAACAGAAAGCCACAAGCCACAATCCAAGGTCTACGGTCGGAACCGTTACTGAAATTCATGACTATTTACGTTTACTCTTCGCACGTGCAGGCACGCCCCATTGTCCGGAACATGAATTACCTCTAGAAGCACAGAGTGTTTCTCAGATGGTTGACCATATTTTGGCCATGCCGGAAGATACAAAGCTCATGATTATGGCGCCGATTGTTTCCAATCGGAAGGGTGAGTTTGAGGACTTATTTGAGGACTTACAAGCCCAAGGATTTGTGCGTTTTCGGATTCGCTCTGGTGGCGGTACAACGAATACGGCGAAAGCTAAAGTCTATGAAGTCGATAACCTCCCAGAATTAAAGAAAACGGATAAGCATTCTATTGAAGTAGTGATCGACCGTATTAAAGTAAAAGAAGACATTAAGCAGCGTCTTGCCGAGTCACTAGAAACAGCACTTCGTCTAGCTGATGGCCGAGCCCTCGTGGTAGATATGGAAAATGGTGGCGAAATTTTATTTTCTAATAAATTTGCCTGCCCTATTTGCTCATTTGCCCTTCAAGAATTAGAACCCAGATTATTTTCCTTTAATAATCCGATGGGTGCTTGTCCTAGCTGTGATGGTTTAGGTCATATTTCATTCTTTGATCCTAAGCGTATAGTGATGCATCCCGAGTTATCACTTGCCTCAGGAGCAATCAAGGGTTGGGACCGTCGAAATCAATTTTATTTTCGACTGCTTCAAAATTTAGCTGATTTTGCTAAGTTTGATTTAGACGTCCCATTTGAGTTACTCAATGAAAAAGTTCAAAACTTGATTCTATTTGGTTCTGGAGCGCATAAAGTCGCATTTGAATACCTTAATGAAAAAGGTGTTCCAGTCATCAAACCACATACTTTCGAAGGTATCATTGCCAACTTCGAGCGACGTTATCGTGAAACAGACTCCTCTGCAGTCAGAGAAGAGTTAGCTAAATATCAGAATGTAAAGGTCTGTCCGGATTGCGCGGGTAGTCGACTTCGTAAAGAAGCGCGTTTTGTAAAAGTAGGAGAAGGCTCAAGTAGTCGGGCCATTTTTGAAGTGAGTAACCTTCCACTTAAAGCTGCTTATCAATATTTTTCAGATCTCAATCTAAAGGGTGCCAAAAGGGAGATTGCTGACCGAATTGTGAAAGAAATTTCTTCAAGATTGAAATTTTTGAATGATGTAGGTTTAGATTATTTATCTTTAGATAGAAGTGCGGATACTTTATCAGGTGGCGAGGCCCAACGGATTCGACTAGCATCACAAATTGGTTCAGGCTTAACTGGTGTTATGTATGTTTTAGATGAGCCCTCGATTGGACTTCATCAACGTGATAACGATCGTTTAATTCAGACTTTAGTCTATTTGCGTGATTTGGGTAACTCAGTTTTAGTCGTAGAGCATGATGAAGATATGATTCGTGCCTCTGACCATGTCATTGATATTGGCCCTGGGGCTGGCGTGCATGGTGGGCGAGTCATTGCCCAAGGCACCCCCGCTGAGATTGAAGCAAATCCAGAATCATTAACTGGTCAGTATTTATCAGGTAAAAAAAGAATTGAAGTACCCAAAGTGCGTCTCAAGCCTAACGATCGTTGGATTACGATTGAAGGAGCGACTGGGAATAATTTACAAAATGTAACGGCCAAAATTCCTGTTGGACTATTAACGTGTATCACCGGCGTTTCAGGTTCAGGTAAGTCCACTTTAATTAACGACACCTTACATCATGTTGTTGCCCAGCATTTATACGGTTCACATGCAGAGCCTGAACCCTATAAATCAATTGATGGCTTGGAACATTTTGACAAGATTATTAGCGTTGATCAGTCTCCTATTGGTCGGACACCTCGTTCCAATCCTGCCACTTACACTGGTTTATTTACGCCCATCAGAGAGTTGTTTGCTGGCGTTCCTGCGGCTAGAGAACGTGGTTATGAAACCGGTAGATTCTCTTTTAACGTCAAGGGTGGACGCTGTGAAACCTGTGAAGGTGACGGGGTAATTAAAGTAGAAATGCATTTTCTACCGGATGTTTATGTCCCTTGCGATGTTTGCCATGGCAAACGATATAACCGCGAAACCCTAGATATTCGTTATAAAGGTAAAAACATTCACGAAGTGTTGCATATGACCATCGAACAGGCTCATGAGTTTTTTGAAGCGGTGCCGATTGTACGTAGAAAATTAAAAACTTTACTGGATGTTGGTTTAGGCTATGTCAGACTAGGGCAAAGTGCTACGACTCTATCAGGCGGTGAAGCGCAGCGTGTAAAACTTTCTCTCGAACTCTCAAAAAGAGATACGGGAAGAACCCTTTATATTTTGGATGAACCGACTACTGGACTGCATTTTCAAGATATCAAACTTTTGCTTGAGGTCATTCAATCCTTACGCAAGCAAGGTAATACGATTTTAATTATTGAACATAACTTGGATGTCATTAAGACCGCTGACTGGATTATCGATATGGGTCCGGAAGGTGGGGCAGGTGGTGGTTTAATTATTGCTGAAGGTAGTCCGGATAAAATTGCCAAGTCAGCCAAAAGTTTTACCGGCAAATACTTAAAGCCCCTTCTTAAAGTAGATTAGTAAAATTTCAAACTCTGATTTTGTTTAGTCTTTTTTCAGCTTTTTCTAAACAATCAGGTGTACCGAGCAAAGTAAGGATATCCTCTTCTTGAAATGAAAACTTTTCATCAAGAGTGATATTTTTATAATTAGAATGTGAGCCTGTGATTTTCCTTCGCATTGAGTGCAGGTTAGCGCCCGATTCATGATGTAACCAATCTATATCTTTCCCAATAGCTTGGGTATTTTCTTTTATTTTGACTGAATGCAAGCGCGGAGAATTGCTGGATTCGCTATCATCATTTTCAAAGCTTGGAAAAAAACCTTTAAGAGCTCCATACCTGTTTTCTCTAGCCTGCGTAACACGCCTAAGGACTCGCTTAATTGGAACGCCAACCACCGTCAAGACCTGTGCAGAGAGCATCAAACCACCTTCGGTTTTTTCAGGAATTACCTGAGTAGCCCCAACCAACTCCAGTTTTTCTACATCTCTTTCATCCGTTGCACGCACAATGATTGGAATACCTGGGTGCAGTAACTCCACCTGCTGGATTACCTTCATCGATTCATTAATATTTTGAAAAGTAATGACAACGGCCTTTGCACGGACAATTCCAGCAGCAATTAAGTGATTTTTACTTTGTGAAGTACCATACACTACCGATTTGCCTGCTTGACTGGCATCGCTTACGCGGTCTGGATCAGCGTCAAGAGCAATATATTTAATTTGCTCTTGTTCAAGAATCGTAGCAAGTTGCTGACCTGCAATACCAAAGCCGCAAATAATCACATGATCAGAGTTTTTTAAGCTTTGAGTAGCAATTTTTGTAAGATTTAGGGATTGATTAAACCATTCATTTTTGACAAATCTTAAGGTGATTTTGTCGCTGTATTGAATCAAGATGGGCGCTAACATCATCGATAACAGCATTGCTGCAATCACTGACTGAGAAACTCTCTGATCGATCCAGTCTAGTTGATCAATTTGCTGAATTAAAACAAAACCAAACTCTCCAGCTTGTGTCAGACAAATTCCCGTTCTTATTGCCTCACCAGCACTTGCACCAAACCGTTTTGCTAAGCCCGCAATAATCACGAATTTCAAGATTAAAGCGCCCAAGAACAAGAAAACGACCAAGTAGAAGTTATTGAAAACAACATGGAAGTCCACCAACATACCAATTGAGATAAAAAATAAGCCCAATAAAATATCTCTAAAGGACTCGATGCCCTCTTCAACCTGAAATCGGTAAGGCGTTTCAGCAATTAAGATCCCGGCCATAAAGGCCCCAAGAGCCATTGATAAACCCAAATACTCAGTAACGGCAGAAAACCCCATCACTACCAACAACACATTGAGCATGAAGAGTTCTCGAGATCGCATATTAGCCACGAGCTTGAACCATGAACTAAATACCGTTTTACCAACTACTAAAATCAAAATTAAAGCAATGCTAATTTTTAAACCGGCGATAGATAGAGCCATAGCCATATCACCAGAATTCTTATTTAATGACGGGATCAAGATCAATAAGAAAATAACCACTAAATCTTGAAAAATTAAGACCCCAATTACGTTTTTGCCGTGGGGGGTGTCTAGTTCAAATTTTTCTGCTAACCCTTTGACAACAATTGCTGTTGACGACATAGCCAGAGCACCGCCTAAAGCAAATAAAACATGCCATGGAAGGCTTATTGGGAGTGCAAATCTTAACAAATATCCAGCGGGTATCGTAAGTAGCATCGTGAGAAATACTTGACTTGCTCCAAAGCCAAAAACAATATTTTTCATCGACTTGAGTTTGCTTAAATTAAACTCTAAACCAATCGAGAACATCAAAAAAACAACGCCAAACTCAGCAAAGTTCTTTAACATGTTGCTATCAGCTGCAAGAGCAGTTGCATTTGGACCAATCACGAGCCCGGCTAATAAATAACCTAAAATAGGAGGTAATTTACTAGCGCGTATTATTAACACCCCCGCAAGAGCGGATGCTAATAATATGAGAGTGGTTTGCAAAATAGAAGGCATATACTTATTATTATGATATTCGAACAAAGTGAACATTTCACTGATTTGGCTAAGAATACCCTTGAAATTGAATCTCAGGGTATTCAACTACTTAAAGAACGCTTTGAAGACCCAGAGTACTGCCAAGCTTTTTTAGCTGCAGTAAATCTGTTACTTCACTGTAAAGGTAGGATTGTTGTTTCAGGAATTGGAAAATCAGGCCATATTGCTCGCAAAATTGCAGCTACCTTTGCTTCAACCGGTTCGCCTGCCTTTTTTGTTCATCCAGCTGAAGCAAGTCATGGCGACCTGGGAATGGTTCAGTCCGAAGATGTTTTTCTAGCCTTATCCTACTCTGGTGAGGCGGCGGAACTCATGACCATCGTGCCTTTAATTAAAAGAATGGGCGCAAAACTCATCGCAATGACTGGAAAACCTGAATCCTCCTTAGCAAAGTTTGCAGATGTTCATCTCAATGTAGCTATACAAAAAGAAGCTTGTCCCCTCAATCTGGCACCAACTACGAGTACCACTGCAACTTTGGCAATGGGCGATGCCCTAGCAGTAGTTTTATTAGATGCAAGAAATTTCCAGGCCAGTGATTTTGCAATGTCTCATCCTGGGGGAAGTTTAGGTAGAAGACTACTTACCTTAGTGCGAGACATTATGCATTCAGGTGAAGAAGTGCCTATGAATACAATGCACGACTCTTTTAAAGATCTTTTATTGGAAATGTCTAAAAAGAGATTAGGGATGACTGTGATTACGGATGATAATCAAGAGGTATTAGGCGTCTTTACTGACGGTGACTTACGCAGGTTATTAGAAAAAACCTTACAACTTGAAGCCATTACCGTATCTGACGTCATTACCTTGAATCCGAAAACTGTTTCTCAAGATATGTTAGCCGCCGAGGCTTTAGAAATCATGGAACGTCATAGGATTAACCAGTTAATTGTCGTAGACCAACAAAACAAATTGGTTGGGGCGTTAAATATGCACGACTTGCTTTCCAACAAAATTCTTTAGGTGACCCCCATTTTGAGCAAAATGTATCTTACTAATCAAATCGCCAATTACCCCCAGGCTCTGGAAAGGGCCCAAACCATCCAACTTTTAGTATTGGATGTAGATGGTGTATTAACCGATGGGTCACTTTATATCAGTCCAGATGGCTTTGAACATATAAAGGTCTTCAATAGCCTAGATGGTCATGGCATTAAGCTATTGGTTGAAAACGGTATCCAATGTGCGATTATTTCAGGAAGAGACTCTGAAATGGTGAAGGCCAGAGCAAGTGCTCTTGGCATTGCTCATGTCTTTTTAGGTGTAAAAGATAAATTAGTGGTCTTCGAGACACTGCGAAATAAATTAAATTTACCATACAGCGCCTGTGCTGCAATGGGAGATGACTGGCCTGATTTATCTGTTTTAGCTAAAGTTGGACTTCCTGTAGCGCCCGCTCAGGCACATTTTGAGGTCCTTAAGGTTGCCAGATATGTAACGAGTGGATCTGGAGGTAACGGCGCAGTGCGTGAAGTATGTGATTTGATATTAAAAGCACAAGATAAATACGATGCTTTACTCAAGCAAGCATTTTAATGAATAAAGTATTTTATTTAACTAACATCAAAGATACGATTACCGGATTTCTGATTCGGTTAATACCCCTTCTCATTTTGGGGGGTATCACTTTACTATCATTTTGGTATTTAAAGAAAAACATTCAGCCTGAGCTGCCAACTGTTGCGAAAAGTAAAGAACATAAGCCGGATTACGTCTTTACCGATGCTAAATTAACCGTGTTAAATCTGGATGGTTCAACCAAATATCGATTATTAGGTAATGAGTTCAGGCACTATGAAGATGATGCTTCGATAGATGTTATTAAACCTCAATTACGGCTTTTTGCGAAGAATGCTCCACCGACCACTATTCGTTCGGAAACTGCGCATGTGAGCGGTAACTTGGATATTGTGGAACTTTTTAAAAATGTTCTAGTAAATCGACCCAGCCAACTCAATACAACTGGTTTAATCATCAATCCTTTCTTTAAATTAAATACAGATTATTTAGAAGTATTTGTTAATGATGATCGATTGACTACCCGCTTGCCTATAAAAATTCAACGTGGCGGATCGATTGTTACGGCAACTAAAGGTGCAGATTATGACAATATTAGCCAATCAATCCAAATGTACGGTGATGTACATGGAAGTATTGAACCAAGTAATACTTTGAAAAGGTAATTGAGTGAAAGTATCTCAGCCAATGCTTTATCGCTTCATAACGTGTTTATTTTTAGGATTCGCTTTCCTAAGTAATGTTTCATTTGGACTGCAGTCAGACCAAAGTAAGCCAACCAACTTTACTGCTGATAAAGTAGATTTTAATGACGTCAATCAAGAGTATTTTTTAACAGGCCATGTTGTGGTTTCGCGCGGGAGTATCTTGGTTAAAGGGGTAAAGGCAGTGGTGGTGGTTGATCCCGATGGGTTTCAAAAAATATCTGTGATTGGTGACGCGACGCAATTAGCAGAATTTACTCAACAGCTTGATAGTACGACGATCGAGTTTATCCACGGTGAAGGTGAGCTGATTTTATATGAGGAAAAGAATGATAGTTTATTGATTACCGGTCAGGCATTTACTGTGAGAAGCTCTGCTAACCAGTGGCGTGATAAGTTATATGCCGATCAAATACAATACAATTTATTTACGGAAAAATACCAAGCAATTAGCAAAGGTGATAAGAACTTTGCGAAGTCGTTTCTCTCTCCGAAGTACAAAGAATCCCCTCAACTTTTTGATGTAAAGCCCAATCATGTCAGCCAATAGCTCTCCTCAGTCAGCCCTTATTGCAAAAGGGTTACAAAAAAAGTATGGCAAACGAACTGTTGTACGAGATGTGAGTATCGAAGTCAAAATGGGTGAAATTGTTGGACTTCTTGGGCCTAATGGAGCAGGTAAAACAACTTCTTTTTATATGATTGTTGGTTTAGTTCCTGCCGACGAAGGCACTATCACCCTTGATGGTAAATTAATTAGTAAATTACCGATTCATGAAAGATCCTTTATGGGTCTGTCTTATCTGCCACAAGAAGCTTCAATTTTTCGAAAGTTATCAGTACGAGAAAATATCCAAGCAGTATTAGAGCTCCAAGAAGACGCCAATGGTAGGAAGTTGAGTCGAAGCGCTATGAATGCAAGGTTGAATGAACTTTTGGAAGAGTTACAAATTAGTCATTTAAGAGAAAATCCAGCCCTATCCTTATCTGGTGGTGAAAGAAGGCGAGTTGAAATTGCCAGGGCGCTTGCAACAAATCCTAAATTTATACTTTTAGATGAGCCCTTTGCAGGTGTAGATCCAATTGCTGTTGGAGAAATTCAACGCATCATCAAATTCTTAAAAGAGCGCAATATTGGTGTTTTAATCACAGACCATAATGTGCGAGAAACACTAGGTATTTGTGATCATGCTTACATCATTAGTGATGGCGTCGTTCTTGCCCAAGGTTTGCCAAGTGAAATTATTGAAAACGAAAGCGTACGTCGTGTTTACCTTGGTGAGAATTTCAAAATGTAAATCCAATGTACTGTTGTGAACACTTGGCAATCTATAAAATCACTGCTAACCTAAATGCGTAGTAAACTAAATTGAAGGTAAATCTGAATTAGTTTTTTTCATCAACAACGTTTGTGGAGAGTCTATGAAAGTTATTATTAACAGTAGTCATCTTGAAGTTACTCCAGCATTAAAAGAGCATTTAACTGAAAAATTGTCCGTTATTAAAAGACATTTTGATCAAATTATTCAAGTAAGTGCCACGTTCATTGTCGAAAAAGCACATGAAAAAGAACTTCGTCAAACCTGCGAAATAAACATACATGCCTTAGGAAAAGATCTATTCGCGCAGTCCCATCATGCAGACTTATACAAATCAATTGATTTGACGATTGATAAATTAGATAAACAAATTTTAAAATTAAAAGAAATTACTAAAAATCATCATCATCCTGTAAGTGCCAAACATATTTCGGCGGGCATGGACTGATTAAACCCTATAATAGAAACATGAGTGAACTCGCTAAAATTTTATTTGAAAAACATATTTACCTAGATGTCGAAGTATCTGACATTAATACCTTATTTCGGTTAGCGAGTTCCAATTTCTCGGCTCAATCCCATTTAGACGAGAATCTCATTTACAACTGTTTACAGGATCGTGAAAAGCTGGGTTCAACGGCTCTTGGCTTAGGCGTAGCAATACCTCACGGTCGTGTGAAAGGTCTAAAAGATCCGCTCATTAGTTTTTATCGCCTGCAGGCCGGTATTGAATATGGCAGTGCAGATAGTGAGCCCGTTGATATTTCTATTTTTTTATTAGTCCCAGAAGTCGCTACTCAACTTCACCTTGAACTACTTTCAGAAATTGCTCAAACTCTTGCTGATAAAAACAAGCGTGAAACACTCAGGCAGGGTCAATTACCAATTGAAATTCTTCATTCTTTGACAATTTAGGAAGACTCATAATGATTCAGCAACTGTCGCTCATCGGGATAAGTGCTCAACACATTTTTGATGAGAATATTGACGATTTAAAACTACGTTGGACAACGGGACAAGAGGGTGCAGACCGTTGCTTTGATGACCAGGTTGTTGCACAAGCTTCATCGGCATCTGACTTAGTTGGACACTTAAATCTCATTCATCCAAGGCGACTTCAAGTTTGTGGTGAGCCAGAGATTACCTATTTGGATCGATTACAAAAAGCTCAATTACGTCACCAGTTAGTAGACTTAATTGCTATGCATCCACCATGCATCATTATTGCTGATAATCAAACCCCCTCAGATTACTTGAAGCTTCACTGCCAAAGATCATCTACACCACTCTTTGAGACGCAGCTCCCGGCTGCCGAGGTGATTGATCATCTACGCTTATATCTTACAAAGATTGGTGCTCCAAGTATCACAATGCATGGTGTTTTTATGGATATTTTGGGGCTAGGTGTCCTCATTACTGGCGAATCTGGTCTTGGTAAAAGTGAACTTGGTCTTGAACTCATTTCTAGGGGACATGGTCTTGTAGCGGACGATGCTGTTGACTTTTCAAGATTGGGTCCGGACTATATCGAGGGGCGGTGTCCAATCATCCTTCGAGATTTGTTAGAGGTTCGAGGACTCGGTTTACTGGATATTAAAACTATTTTTGGCGAGACCGCGGTAAGGCGCAAACTTAAGTTAAGGTTGATTGTGCAACTCGTCAAAAGAACTGACCAGACTTTTGAAAGACTCCCCCTAGAAAGTCAATATACTGAAATTTTAGGCTTAGGCATCCGAACAGTAAAAATTCAAGTTGCTGAGGGTCGTAACTTAGCGGTTTTAGTTGAGGCTGCGGTTCGCAATACGATTCTTCAGCTTCGCGGTATTAATACACTTGAGGACTTTATCAGTCGGCAGCAAAAATTAATTCACTCTGATAACAATCATTGATATGAGCATCTTTATTATCACTGGAATTTCTGGCTCAGGTAAGTCTGTAGCACTTCGTGCATTAGAGGATAATGGCTTTGAGTGTGTAGATAATTTACCTATTAATTTACTGACTGCACTGATTGATCAATTAGATCCAGATGGAAATCATAAAATTGCGATTGCAATTGATGCTAGGCGTGGGGCAAGTATTCAAGATTTACCAGACTTAATCAACCGTGCCAAGGGAAAGTTCGAGATCCATACCATTTTCCTTAATGCGTCTACCGAAGCATTAGTGAAAAGGTTTTCTGAAACGAGAAGACGACATCCTCTTAGCTTAAACCAATTGGATCATTCTTTTCAATCATTAGTAGATGCTATTGAACAAGAACGGTCTTTAATGGCTGGCATCAGCGAACACGCCCACCAAATCGATACTAGTAATATTTCTTCAAATACTCTACGTACTTGGCTTCTCGAATTAATTCATGAAAAAAATTCTGATATTACTGTTTTATTTGAATCGTTTGGATTTAAAAATGGTGTGCCGAATGATGCAGATATTGTTTTTGATGCTAGGTGTATTCCGAACCCCTATTACGAAGATGAACTTAGACATTTAACTGGTAATGATCAGGCTGTTATTGATTTTCTTTTACTATCTGAAGACTTTAATAAGATGTATGAAGACATTAATACTTTTGTAAAGTATTGGCTGCCTAAATATCAAAAGGACGGAAGAAGTTACATCACGATTGCTGTAGGTTGTACTGGCGGGCAACATCGCTCAGTAGCATTAATCAACAAGTTACACGATGCTTTTAAAAATAATCCTGATTTTTCTAATCTGCAGTCTCTAAAACGCCATCGTGATCTCAAGCGTCATCTTGACGTAGCAAACAAATAACTAGCTTCTATCGAGGATTTGAAAGTCTTCTAGTAATTTTTTGATTGGTGTGGGTAAGCCAAGATTGCTTAAATCGGAGATTTTGATCCATTGACACGCTTCATTCCATTCGACTTCACTTTTTGAAACTTTGATGATACGGGTAGAAAAGTATAAGGTCCGATGTGTAAAGACATGCTTGAATGGCGCTAAAACTCTCCCTTGCCCATAAATAGAAGGATTTTCCAAGCTGACTAACCTTTGAAATTGATTGAGCTGGAACTCAACTTGAGACACTTCTACTTCACTTTTTATTTCTATCCAAGGTGTTTCTGGCAAAGTCCACAAGCCCCCCCAAATACCTGAATGAGGTCTTTTTTCTAAAAGAATTTCTTCTTGATCCATCATCAAGAGCATTTCACTTACGACAATTTTTGATGGGACTTTTTTTATCTTTAAAGGGATTTGCATCACGATTTGGTCTTTAAAGGCCAAACAATCAGCTAGATAAATACAGCTTGAAGACAATTTGTTATGGCATGAAGGCGAAGTAGGCTTGCATACCGTTGCACCAAAATCCATCAAAGCTTGGGTATAGGTAGGCATTGATTGAGCATCTTTTGGTAATAATTGATCTGCTAAATCCCATAGTTTTTGATTCTCAACACGACTCTTTAAAGATCCCTGAATACCATGTGTTCTTGCTATTAAACGTTGAACATTTGCATCTAAAATACTTGCGGGGTAATTAAAACAAAAGGCGGCAATGGCTCTAGCCGTTGACTTACCGATTCCTGGGAGTTCATTTAACTGTTCGGGTAAATGGGGAAATTGGCCTGCATATTGAGTCACAATAATTTTTGCACAGGCATGTAAATTCCTTGCTCTTGTATAGTAGCCAAGACCAGCCCACAAAGCCATAACCTCATCTAGTGGTGCCTGAGCCAATGCTTGTACATTAGGAAACTTCTCTAAAAAAGTTTGATATCGGTCAATGACCGTGACGACTTGAGTTTGTTGCAACATGATCTCTGACAACCAAACTTTATAGGGGTCCCGGGTTCCCTGCCAAGGTAATCCTTTACGCCCATATTGTTGATGCCACTCAATCAGTTTTTTTGCAAAGTCCTTCATTTCTGACAGTTTGAACAATAAAAAGTAGATCTCTGACCTTGTTTAATTTGTTTAATTAAGCTTTGGCATTGATAGCAAGGCTCCCCTGTGCGGTCATAAACCTTTGTTTGAACCATAAAATGACCTGGTTCTCCTTGGCTATTTACGAAGTCTTTTAAACTACTTCCCCCCGCCTGAATTGCCTTTTCTAAGGTTGTCCGAATCGACTCTGCTAACAATTCATATCGCTTGTAACTGACTTTGCCTGCAGGCGTTTTTGGATTGATTCCTGCCGTAAATAAGCTTTCTGAGCAATAAATATTGCCCACTCCGACTACGCATTGCCCTGCTAATAAGAACTCTTTAACTGATACGGTTCTTGATCTTGATTTTTTAAATAACAACTCTGCACCTAATGCACCTTCAAAGGACGGGCCAAAGGGTTCAACGCCTAAGCGCTTTAACATCGGGATATCATCAACGGGTGTCTCTGAAAGTGGATGCCAATGAATTGATCCAAATTTTCTAGGGTCATGCAATCTTAAAACTTTTTTCCCAAATCGAAACTCGACACGATCATGTTTACGGGCAGGCTCAGTCATTTCTTGAATCCTCAATACACCTGTCATTCCCAAATGAATAATCATTGTGCCATGATCAAATTCAAATAAAATATACTTTCCTCTGCGTCTCAGTAGTCGCACCTTTTGATCATACAAAATATTTTTTAAATGAATGGGTACTGG
>CANFME010000069.1 GCA_947448305.1 Burkholderiaceae bacterium | reverse complement strand
TGTTTTTTGTAATAAGGTTAACTGGGGTTGGATTTCCACCTTAAATCTTCTTGATGTTTGGAAAAGTCGAAGTAAGACTAATCCTAAAGATATATCTTTGAGCGGACGATCGAAATATGGCTCGCAAACTGCTCGAACGGCTCCTTCTAATTCTTCTACTTTTGTTTCTTCTGGAACCCATCCAGATTCAATATGCAGTGCTGCAACCCGATGGTAGTCGCGATTAAAAAATGCTAAAAAGTTTTGGACTAGATAGTTTTTATCTACCTCAGATAAAGTCCCAACAATACCAAAATCTAAAGAGATGAGTCGGCCAAAAGTTTCGGGCGCTGTGCTCACCATAATATTGCCGGGGTGCATATCTGCATGGAAAAAGCCATGAGCAAAAGCCTGAGTAAAAAAGACTTCAACCCCATCCACCGCTAGTAATCTTAAGTCGACACCTGCAGCCTTGAGCTCATCGAGTTTCGCAATGGAAATACCATACATCCTTTCCATCACCATCACATTCGGATGACAATAATCCCAATGGACTTCTGGGATCATAATTTTTGTAGAGCCTTCAAAATTTCTACGTAACTGACTGCAATTCGCAGCTTCGCGTAACAGATCCAATTCGTCGTGGATCGTCATATCAAAACCTTCTACTACCTCTCTTGGTTTCAATCGCTTTCCATCATAGGAAAATTTTTCTATCAGGCGAGCTAGGCTATGCATTAGCGCTAAATCGCTCTCAATCACTTTTAATATATTAGGTCTAAGAACTTTGACAGCTACTGCTTTGCCAGCTAGATCCGGATTCTTTTCATCGCCCTTAAGAACACCAAAATGAACTTGAGCAATCGAAGCACTGGCAACTGGATCTTTATCAAAAGACGTAAAAATTTCTGTTAACGGTTTGCCTAATGCTTTTTCAACAATTTTGGCTGATTCTTCACTAGAGAATGGAATTACTTGATCTTGTAACTTAGCAAGTTCATCAGCAATATCCTCAGGTAATAAGTCTCTTCTAGTCGATAAAACCTGACCAAACTTAATAAATACTGGCCCAAGTGCTTGCAAAGCCAAACGTAATCTCTCCGCTCTTGGTCGACTGCGGGATGGGTTAAGAATAGTAAGCGGGTAGATACAGACCGATAAAATACTAGGTTTTAGCGCTTTTTTTAATAAGTCAAATAAGCCATAAAACCATAAGATATGGAATATTTTAATAATTCGACTAATTTTTTTCATAGTTTATTTTTATTCTGCAGGTGTTGCATTAGTCGTTCAATTCGCTTTTCTGACCGCTCAACGTCATCTCTTAAAACCCTTAATTCTGATTTCAATTCAACAAAGGTTGCTTGATCAACAAGGATATTTTTTTCGTTTACCAAATAGCCTTTGATACCTGTTTGAAGATCGGCAATGGCAGCTTGACCTTGCGTAATCATCGTCTTTGATCGTTTAGTGATTTTGGTGGCGACTGCGTCACCAAATAATTTAGAAAGATCCTCTTCAACTTCCCAATGTAAATCTGTCGCTAAACGATTAAGATCAGAGGCAAAATCAACGTCCCCAGCAATTTTGACATGTTTGAGAGCTGCTGTTTTACCGCCAGATAAATACCCCCACACAGCTTCTTGACTCACCGTAAAAGTGACGGAGGGGTGTATTAGGGTCTGATTATCTTGGGGATCAATTGCTGTCTCGTTTGAACTCAACTGGTAAGAAGAAAAATATCCCCCATTGATTTGCAGCATCACTTCACCCACTGGCAACTGCAGTAGCAACACTTTTCCTTCATGCAGACCTAGTAAGCGATGGGCCCATGCTTCCTGCATGATTAGATGATTTAATACTTTGCAGGCTATCTCTACGATTGGTAACATATTTTTTAAAACTTATAGCCGATATGAAGAGCGACGATACCACCCGTTAGGCGATGAACATCCACGCGATCAAAACCACTATCCAACATCATTTGCTTAAGAGACTCAGCATCAGGATGCATTCGAATCGACTCAGCAAGATACTGATAACTTTCAGAATCATTGGCAATTTTTTTACCTAACCATGGTAAAACTTTAAATGAGTAAATGTCATAAATCGGCTTGAGTTGATCAATCGGTTTAGAAAATTCTAAAACCATTGTTCGCCCACCAGGTTTAATGACTCGACACATTTCTTTAAGTGCTAGTTCTTTATGAGTCATGTTTCGCAACCCAAAAGAAACCGTGACCAAGTCAAAATAATTTTTAGGAAAAGGTATGTTTTCAGCATCTAACTGCACACAAGGCAAAATCGCACCTTGATCAATCAGGCGATCACGCCCAACTTCTAACATGGATGAATTGATGTCACTTAACCACACTTCACCAGTTGGTCCGACCTTTTTTGAAAAAGCGAGCGCCAAGTCTCCAGTACCGCCTGCAATATCCAAAATCTTCTGACCAACTTGAATATTAGCCACACCAGTAGTAAAGAGTTTCCATACACGATGCATCCCGAGTGACATTAAGTCATTCATGATGTCATACTTATTCGCTACAGAATGGAAAACGCCAGCAACTTTATCCGCTTTTTCTGACTCATCGACTTTTTGATACCCGAAATGGGTTTGTGTCATCTTACAAACTCCAGTAAAAAATTATTTCATGGGGGTGTCACGTGTGACGTCTTCAGCCTCTAATTTGGCTAAATATTCTTGCCACATTTGATCTTGATTCTGACAAAGTTCATTTAAGTATTCCCAAGTAAATAATCCTGAATCATGACCATCTGTAAATGTTGGCTTCAGTGCATAATTGCCTACAGGTTCAAGACTCAAGATACTAACTTGACGTTTACCTGTTTGCAGAACTTCTTGACCGGGGCCGTGTCCACGTACCTCGGCAGATGGCGAATGGACTCTTAAAAATTCAAAAGGTAGTAAATACTTCTTATCATCAGCATAAGTCAACTCTAGTACTTTGGACTTTTGATGTACCACAAGATTTTCTGGGATAGCTGGCTTAATCATACTAATACTCTTTCAATACCACCTGAGTTGGCGTTTTTAACAAAATCTGCCATCCAATTTTTTCCTAAAAGATGATTTGCCATTTCCACAACAATATAATCTGCAGTTGTTCCTGAGTCTTCATCAAAACGGGATAATCCCTGTAAACAAGATGGGCAACTTGTCAGAATTTTTACGTTCCCGTCAAAGTTCTCCTGCAAATCAGAGGCGCCTTTTTTCATTTCAATTTCTTTTCTAAAGCGAATCTGCGTCGAAATATCTGGGCGAGAAATAGCTAAAGTTCCGGACTCACCACAGCAACGATCATTTTTAGTGATCTGAGTATCATCAGCTAACTGAATCAGTTGATTCACTGTTTTCAAAGGCTCTTGCAACTTCATTGGCGTATGACAAGGATCATGGTACATGTATCTAGTGCCTTGCACACCCTCTAGCCGAATCCCTTTTTCTAATAGGAATTCGTGGATATCAATAATTCTAGAACCTGGGAATATTTTCGGAAATTCATACCCAGCAAGCTGGTCATAGCAAGTTCCACAAGATACAACTATTGTTTTGATATCAAGGTAATTCAGCGTATTTGCTACACGATGGAAAAGCACGCGATTATCTGTAATGATCTTATCGGCTTTATCAAAGTCCCCAGCACCTTTTTGTGGATATCCACAACATAAATAACCAGGAGGTAACACGGTTTGAACACCAGCTTCCCAAAGCATTGCCTGAGTAGCAAGACCCACTTGAGAAAAAAGTCGCTCTGAACCACAGCCAGGAAAATAAAATACCGCTTCCGAATCCACCGAGGTTGTTTTCGGGTTACGAATAATCGGCACAATCGATGAGTCTTCGATATCTAACAAAGCTCTCGCGGTTTTTTTAGGTAAATTACCGGGCATTTTCTTATTAATAAAATGAATGACCTGCTCCTGAATGGGAGGTTTACCTAGGCTTTTCGGCGGCAAAGCGGTTTGCTTTTTAGCTAACTTTTTGAATAAATCGTTAGCAATGCGCTGAACTTTATAACCCGTTTCAATCATTAGCGTTCTTGCTAATTTAATCGTTTCAGGATTTGTTGCATTTAAAAAGAACATTGCTGCTTGTGCGCCTGGATTAAACTTTTTTTGCCCCATTTTGCGCAGTAAATTACGCATATTCATGCTCACATCACCAAAATCAATCTTGACTGGACAAGGTGTTAAACATTTATGACAAATGGTGCAATGAGCCGCTACATCATCAAACTCTTCCCAGTGTTTAACTGAAATGCCACGACGAGTTTGTTCCTCGTATAAAAAGGCTTCAATGAGCAAAGAGGTTGCCAAAATTTTATTACGGGGGCTATATTGAAGGTTAGCCCTTGGAACATGTGTTGCGCAGACAGGCTTACATTTTCCGCAACGTAAACAATCCTTAATACTGGCAGAAATTGCACCAATTTCGCTTTGTTGCATGATTAAGGACTCATGTCCCATGAGGCCAAAGCTCGGAGTGTAGGCGTTATGTAAACCAGCACCGGGCATCAACTTACCTTTATTAAAGTGGTTATTTGGATCCACTTTTAATTTATAGGCCCTGAATTCCTTCAGTTCATCGTCTGTCAAATATTCTAATTTAGTAATGCCAATGCCGTGCTCTCCAGAAATAACCCCATCTAATGATCTAGAGAGTGTCATGATCCGATCAACAAGACCGTGAGCCTCTTGCATCATTTCGTAATCGTCAGAATTTACTGGAATATTTGTATGCACGTTTCCATCACCAGCATGCATATGCAGGGCAACAAAAACACGTTTACGCAGAATTTTTTTATGGATTGCATTACATTCATCCAAAATTTGAGTAAATGGTTCGCCCATGAAGATTTGGCGTAATTTTGCTCTAACATCCAACTTCCAAGAAACGAGAATCGTGCGATCTTGCAATTTTGCAAAATATTGCGCTTGATTTTTTGCGAGGTCTAACCAATGCGAACGAACTTCACGAACCAGCTCTAATGCTTTGATAACACGGTCTTCTAACAAATCAGCCGACGGAATTTCTGCCGCATCATCTGATTTGCCTAGTGGCATAGTGCCATTCACAAAAAAATCTTCTAACGCATCTAACAGAGCTATTTTATTTTTTAACGACATCTCAATATTGAGATATTCAATGCCATCGGTATACTCACCCATTCTTGGCAATGGAATCACAACGTCTTCATTGATCTTAAAGGCATTGGTATGCTTTGAGATTGCGGCAGTTCTTGCTCTGTCGAGCCAAAATTTCTTGCGCGACTCAGGACTAATTGCTACAAAGCCCTCTCCAACCCTTTGGTTCGCAATTCGGATCACTTCACTCGCAGCACTGGCAACCTGATTAGCATCATCACCAACGATGTCACCAATTAAAACCATTTTAGGCAAAACATTACGTCTTGATTTTGTGGAATATCCAACAGCTTTTAAATACTTTTCATCCAAATGCTCAAGGCCAGCAAGAATGGCGCCACCTTGCTTTGTTTGCTGGTCTAAATAGTCTTTAATTTCAACAATACTTGGAATCGCATCTCTAGCTTGGCCAAAAAACTCTAAACAAACTGTGCGGATTTCTTTTGGCATTCTGTGCAGAACCCACTTAGCACTCGTAATTAGGCCATCGCAACCTTCTTTTTGGACACCAGGTAGACCAGACAAAAACTTATCCGTTACATCTTTACCTAAACCAACTTTTCTGAATTTACGACCTTCAATCACTAAGGTTTCTTCACTCAGAACTACCTCTCCAGGTTTTTTATTGCCGTCTGAGAGAGTGCACTGAAATGTAGCAACAGGGGCATCATGAATCTTAGAAAGATTGTGATCCATCCGTTGGATTTCTAGCCAGTTACCATTGGGGTCAACCATCCTCCACCACAATAGATTATCTAACGCAGTGCCCCATAAGACAGCTTTCTTACCACCAGCGTTCATGGCAATATTACCGCCAATACAACTTGCCTCAGCAGATGTTGGATCTACAGCAAAAACCAAACCAGCCTTGTCAGCAGCGTCGGCTACCGTCTTGGTGATAACGCCAACCTCAGTAAAAACAGTAGCTACATCTTGCTCATTGCCTGGGATTTTTTCAAAACGAACCGGCGCAATCGTTAATAATTTCTCTGTATTAATAACGGCTGACATTGGTGTCATAGGTATCGCACCACCTGTGTAACCCGTTCCACCGCCTCTAGGAATAATAGTCAAACCAAGTTCAATACAGCCTTTAACTAAATTTGGTATTTCTAATTCATCATCCGGTGTCACAACTACAAACGGATATTCCACACGCCAGTCGGTGGCATCGGTAACGTGCGCAACTCGAACAAAGCCGTCAAAACCAATATTATCTTGAGCTGTAAATTTGCCGAGAACTTTTTTTGTTTTAATCCGTAATTCTCGCGCTAAAACAAGCTCTTCTGAAAACTTCTTCACTGCAACCCTAGCTGACTCAATCAACTGGCGAACGGGGATTTCTAGATTTTTCGTAACACGTTTTTCAATCTCTTTTAAACGGTGTGACATGGCATCCGTTAACGCAGTTAATCTTTTTGGATTGTCTAGTAGGTCATCTTGTAAATATGGATTTCTTCTGACAACCCAAATATCACCCAATACCTCATAAAGCATCCGAGCAGACCTGCCGGTTTTTCTTTCATCTCTTAGTTCATCGAGGAGATTCCATGACGACTCACCTAATAGACGAATAACGATCTCTTTATCAGAAAAAGAAGTGTAATTATAGGGAATCTCTCGCAACCTAGGCGGCGGATTGGCTATTTCCCGAAGGGGTTCTAAATTCAGGGGTGCGTTCATAGTAATCGAGGCTCAGTAAATAATCATTCTAACGGAGGGGGCAATTCTTTGCTAAAACTGCTTTTATTTGGTATTGCATGTTCAGCATTTTGATTTTCACTACAACTTAACGTATTTGTAAAAAAGTAACGGCAATTACAATGTAACGAAGCGACTTACCAATCAACATATAAAAAAAACAAGGTCCTAGGGGGAGTTTCATCCAGCCCGCAATTCCGCTGATGACATCCCCTACCACGGGCAACCAACTAAAAATCAACATACTTGAACCATATTTTTTCATATATTTCAATAATTTATGGTGATTCTCAAATTTTGAAGTACTACTAACAAAGCGATTACTTAGGCTGCCTAAATACCAGGTACTCACTCCACCTAGTGTATTTGCAATCGAAGCAATCACAACTGCTTCTATATATTGCTGCGGATGAAGCTCTAAAAAAGCCAGCAGATACGGCTCAGATCCTAAAGGCATCACTGTAGATGCAAGAAAGGAAGTGATTCCAATCGCAATCAAGCCCACTTCAGCTATCGATAAAAACTGCCAAATTGACTCAAAATAAGTACTCATGTGGCATTTTAGCAAATCAAATTTGAGTTAGCTTTCGCAGATGCGTATTTGAAACCACTAAAATGGATGAATATTGTCCATTTTTTGAGAATTACACTCATAATATATCCATGCCACATACATATTTAAGAAAAATCCTCAACGCAAAGGTCTATGACGTTGCGAGGGAAACAGAGTTGCAACCGGCAAGACACCTTTCCGCCCGCTTAAAAAACAAAGTCTTTTTAAAAAGGGAAGACAACCAACCTGTTTTTTCCTTTAAATTGCGCGGTGCTTACAATAAAATGGCGCATCTTAGCGTTGAAGAGCTAAATAAAGGTGTCATTGCAGCGTCCGCAGGTAATCACGCGCAAGGTGTCGCACTTGGCGCTGCCAAGTTGCAATGCCAAGCAACCATTGTGATGCCTACTACCACTCCAAAATTAAAAATTGATGCCGTCAAGGAAAGAGGTGGCAAATGGGTAAAAATCGTTCTTCATGGCGATTCTTACAATGATGCCTTTGACCACTCAATGGTTTTAAAAGAAGAACAAGGCTTAAATTTTATTCACCCGTTTGATGATCCAGATGTGATTGCTGGGCAAGGCACCATAGCGATGGAGATTCTTCGTCAACATCAAGGCCCAATCGATGCCGTCTTTGTCGCGATTGGTGGTGGTGGTCTGATTGCTGGAGTTGGTGCTTATATTAAATCAGTTCGGCCTGACATTAAGGTGATTGGCGTACAGACGGTTGATTCTGACGCGATGCGACAGTCTCTAAAGGCTGGAAAACGCGTTGAGCTCAAAGAGGTTGGACTATTCTCTGATGGCACCGCTGTCAAATTAGTTGGCAAAGAGACCTTTAGAATCTGTAAAGAGGTGGTGGATGACATTATCACTGTTGATACTGACGCCATTTGTGCGGCTATCAATGACGTGTTTGCAGACACTCGCAGCATACTAGAGCCTGCAGGTGCTCTTGCCATTGCAGGTCTTAAGGCTTATGTTGCAGAACATCAAATCGAGAATCAAACGCTCATCGCTATAGCTTGTGGCGCAAACATGAACTTTAATCGACTGCGTTTTGTTGCAGAGCGTGCTGAAGTAGGAGAGGCTAAAGAGGCGGTCTTTGCGGTAACGATTCCTGAGGAACGCGGCAGTTTTAGGCGTTTTTGTGAAATTATCGGCAAACACAATGTTACGGAATTTAATTACCGAATTGCTGATTCTGCCAATGCCCACATTTTTATTGGTATCGCGACCAATAACTTAAATGATGGTATTCAAATTGCGAAAACCTTCGATAAAGCTGGCTTTAAAGCTTTGGACTTAACCACTGATGAGATTGCTAAATCTCACTTACGTCATATGGTGGGTGGACATTCTGCCTTGGCTCAGAATGAGCTTCTTTACCGTTTTGAATTCCCAGAACGCCCAGGTGCTTTAATGAAGTTTCTAAACTCCATGTCTCCGAATTGGAATATTAGTCTTTTTCATTACCGGAATCACGGCGCTGATTATGGAAAAATTCTAATCGGTATGCAGGTCCCGCCGAACGATAAAAAAGTATTTAAAGAATTCTTAAAACAAACTGGATATCGTTATTGGGACGAAAGTAACCATCCAGCCTATCAACTGTTTCTAAAGTAAATATGAGCTTTTCTCTGACCGGAAAACTAGTAGTTGCGATATCTTCACGGGCATTGTTTGACTTTGAAGAAGAGAATCGTATTTTTGAGGCGACCAACGATAGTGCTTACATGCGTTTGCAAAATGACCGACTCGAAATTCCAGCGAAAGCGGGAGTAGCATTTCCTCTAGTAGAAAAGTTACTGCGATTTAACTCTGCAGAAATCTCTCGAGTAGAAGTCGTCATCTTATCTAGAAATGATCCCGTGAGTGGTCTGCGGGTTTTTAGATCCGCCAAACATGCTGGACTCAAATTAGAGCGTGGGGTATTCACCAGAGGACGCCCCCCCTATCATTATCTTCGCTCATTACATGCGAATTTATTTTTATCCGCTAACGAAAGTGATGTTCGAGAAACCTTAAATGCTGGTTTTCCGGCGGCTCTAGTGTACCCACAATCCTCAAAATTAGCGGAATCAAATCCAAACGAAATTCGCATCGCCTTCGACGGTGATGCAGTGCTATTTTCAGATGAATCAGAACGGATTTATCAAGAAAAAGGCTTAGATGCTTTCGTTGCCCATGAGATTACTAGGGCACAAATCCCATTACCGCCAGGTCCCTTTAAGCCACTTTTAGAAGCACTTCATCAATTACAAAATTCAGCTGGTAGCACGCCCATGCGCATCAGAACAGCCCTTGTGACAGCTAGGTCTGCTCCGGCACATGAAAGAGCCATTAGAACGCTCATGAGTTGGGGAATCGACATTGATGAGGCGATGTTTTTAGGTGGGTTAGATAAATCTGATTTTTTAAAAGAGTTTGAGCCAGACTTCTTTTTTGATGATCAAACTGGGCATTGTGAAAAAGCAGCTGAAGTTGCGCCAACGGGACAAGTCATTTCTGGCATTTCTAACAATAAAAAATCCTCCTCTACATGACAGTTCAAAATACAGAATCCACCATTATTAATGCTCCACTAGGAAAAGAAGTTGCTTATCCAACGACCTATAACCCAGAACTTTTGTATCCGATTTCTCGCTCAGTCAACCGCAAATTATTAAATTTTTCAGGCACTATTCCCTTCATGGGAGCAGATATTTGGAATGCTTATGAATTAAGTTGGTTAGGTCCAAGGGGTAAACCAGAAGTAGCAATTGCGCAGTTTCAAATTCCTGCAAACTCGACTTATATTATTGAATCAAAGTCTTTCAAACTTTATTTGAATAGTCTTAACTATGCAAGATTCAGCGATATTTCTGAGGTAAAGACTGCTTTAGAGAAAGATTTATCGAAGGTAATTGGTACGCAAATTAAAGTCAGTTTGTTAACTCCAAACGAATGGGATAAGCGGGAGCAAGCACCCCTTTTAGGCAAATGTATGGATCGACTAGATATTGAAATCGATCCTTCAAAATCCCCCGATGCAAGTAACCTCAAAGCTGATTTCTCAGCTGGTCAAGTGGAAGAGACCTTGTATTCCAATTTACTAAGATCAAATTGCCCAGTTACTGGACAACCAGACTGGGGTACGCTAATTATTCAATATAAGGGGCCGCAAATCGATGAAGCGAGTCTTCTTAGCTACATCATTGCTTTTCGAAACCATCAAGAATTTCATGAGCATTGTGTCGAAAAAATATTTTGTGATGTAAAAGCTTACTGTCAATCAACCGAGCTTAGTGTTTATGCAAGGTACACACGTCGTGGCGGTCTAGATATCAATCCATTTAGAACTAATTTCAATGCCCCTTGGCCATTTAATATTAAATTAGCGCGTCAATAAAATTCATTACAAAAAAATACCTCCGAACCAAAATTCGGAGGTATTAGGTGATTATTTAAATTATTTATTTATTGCGGCAACGCCTGCTTTACAAACGAGTTCATCTTGAGAGCCAGTTCCACCAGAACAGCCGATTGCACCGATAATCTTGCCATTTTCAATGATTGGAATACCACCCCTAGAAGCAATCACACCATCTAGTGTGATGATATTGTTGTTCTTGCCAATATTAATTCCCTTTTCAAACAGCTTTGTTTCACGACGAAAACGTGCTGATGCCCGAGCCTTGTGCTCAGCAATAGAAATCGACGCTAATTGTGCATTGTCCATTCTCTTAAAAGAAATTAAATCGCCATTCACATCTACCACTGCAACGTTCATTTTCCAATTACGCTTTTTAGACTCAGCAATTGCAGCATTGATTGCTGCATCAGCGCGATCAAGAGTGATTGGAGTGCCAAGCGCAAAGTCATTTGGCATTACATCAGGAACTTCATCTGCTGGATCTGGAACTGGTTGCGCCACACCCAAAATGGCTTGAAAGCCAACAAACAGCATTACTAATACTTTTAGTTTCATTTTATTCATCGTTTAACTCCTAGTTCATTAAATTATTTTTAAAGGTAACCTTAGTTTGCTCTGATTTTCGACTTTTGAAAATCAATATAAACTAAGGACATTCCCTATGAAATGAATCCAAAATTATTGTGTAAAACCTTTTTTCTTTAACCAATCATTGATTACTTGGGCAACTTGCATGTTATTACGATCCATCATCATCATGTGGGAATTTCCCTTGATACCAATTTCCGGTAAGTTGATTACATCCATTTTGGCGCCTGCAGCAATGTATTTTTCGTTAAGAGTTAGCTGTCCCTTACGCATAGATGGCCACCGAGAGTCTTGATCAATATAATCCCCGTAGACCGTCAATATCGGCATACCATTTAAGGCAGCTACTTTTTGGGGATCTGGATAACCTAGTCCTGCTGGTTCAACGAGTACTAGTGCCTTCACTTTATCAGGTCTAGCTTGTGCTACTTTTTGACCAAACTGACCACCTTGACTATGGACTAAGACAACGCAGGGGCATACTTTATCTACAAGGTCGGTATATGCTTTGATAATTGCTTCATCGGTTGTAGTCCAACGTGGTACTACTTGTTTCATGAAATTCAAATAGCCTTCCGCTGGAAACTGACTGCCAGGATATTGGTTTCTTTGTGCTGGATCATCATTCCAAGTACCTGTCCCGATGCGAAATCTGCTCCATGGATTGTCAATTGTCAGGTATTGAGGTGACGCTGGCCAAATATCTGGCGATGCAAAACCTGAGCGGCCGCGCTCTACCGCATCGGAGACATAGGTTTTCCAACCATTACGTATAAAGTACTGTTGCCAACCTTCGCGACCGTCCGGCGTTGACTCGTAGGTCACGCCCGTTAAGCCACCACCATGCCATAACAAAATTGGCAATTTAGCTTTTAAGGGTTTAGGTGTGAAATATTGGACATACATGGACTCCACTAAATACTTTCCATTCGGATCAATCCGGGCAGGTGCACCGCCCGGTGTAAAGACCACATCTTTGACTTCTTTACCACTCACTTCAGCAAAACGACCGCCAACATGAAAAGATCCAATATCTACGACATTCATTGGGGGTAATTTTGGAGTAACGGATGATTGAGCTAGAACCGTTAATGAAGCAAAGGCTAGTGAAAAAGAAGCGATCGCTAGTTTATTTTTAATAATAGGCATTGTGTCTCCATAGTTTTAAATAATTTAAATTCAATTTAACATAAAAAAACCACTTCTTGAGGAAGTGGTTTTGGTGTTTCGGTATAAGCCTCTTATCTCAGAAGGGAATATCATCATCCATGGCACCGCCCAAGGATGCACTCGGTGCACTAGATGGAAGATTCATCGGCGCATCATTACGTTCTTTGTAACTATTAGAGGTTGAGGCACCCATTTCTGATTTTCCACCTAACATCTGCATGGAGTCAGCAATGATATCAGTAGAGTACTTTTCTACGCCGGCACTATCGGTCCATTTACGCGTACGAAGTTTTCCTTCAACATAAATGGCAGAACCTTTTTTCTGGTATTGAGCAACAATCTCAGCCAGTTTTCCAAAAAAAGTAATCCTGTGCCACTCAGTTTGCTCTTTCATTTCATTAGTAGCTTTATCTTTGTACTTATCAGTAGTTGCTACTGTAATGTTAGTAACGGCATCACCACTCGGTAGATAACGTGTTTCAGGATCTTTTCCTAGGTTTCCAACAATAATTACTTTATTTACCGATGCCATTACAACCTCCAAAATTTATTTAGAACTTCTCAACGTTCGCTTTTGCATTAAAAGTGCATGCGATTACTTTCATTTTAGCAATTAGTCTAAACCAATCAAGCACAAATTACCCACATAGTTAAGTGGCTTTTGCTTTTCTAACTAATCCAGTCATATTGAAAATTAACAACCACCAAGCCAGCATTAATCCCAAGCCAATAATAAATACTGCTTGTAAGCCAAGATTACCGAATATCCAACTTCCCATAATCCCACCTAAAAATAAGCCAATCGACATAGAGGTGTTGTAAATACCTAGTCCAGCACCGCGATTATCCCCAGCGATGACGGAAATGAGTGAGGGAATTAAAGATTCTAAAATATTAAAGCCTGTAAAAAAGATAGTGAGACCGAACCCTAAAACATACAGATTGAGGTTGTTGACTTCAATAACACCAGCAAAAATCAGTTGTGCGAAGACAATAAAGAACGCTCCAGCCTTTAGCAACAAAGATAACTGTTGTTTTTTCTCTGCCCTCATCAACATCGGTGCCATCACTACTAAAGAGAGGATTAAAACGATGATGTACATTTTCCAATGGTCATGTAGTTCAAGGCCGTCGGCGAGCATCAGTCTTGGAATAGCAATGAAAATTGCGACCTGAGAAGCATGTAGTAGTAAAACTCCAATATTTAACTTCAGTAATTGTGGATTTTTTAATACTTTTAAAAAACGATCCCCGTTCGTTTTAGTGCCTTCTGGCTGAGGTGCCCTAAAAATAGGTGCACTAGGTACGAATTGGACTGTGACTATGAGAGCAACCGAACCAAGGCCTGCCATCATCAAAAATATTCCAGACATTCCAAGTAAGTCATATAACGGGGTGGCAATAATCACCGATAAGGCAAAACTCAATGCAATGCTTACCCCAATAATCGCCATTGCACGCGTGCGAATTTCTTCCCTAGTGGCATCAGCAACCCATGCGGAAATCGCTGCTGA
>CANFME010000068.1 GCA_947448305.1 Burkholderiaceae bacterium | reverse complement strand
GGTTTGGTCAATGGTGAGACGATTACTGCAAGTGGCTCAGCTCAAGCAACTAATGTAGCGCAAGGATTGATAACTGATAGTTTAGTACCTGTCGCAGGAACAGCAACCTCGCTATCGAACTACACGATTACGACGACCAACGGCTCAATCCAAGTAAACCCACTCGCAATTACTGGAAGCGCACAGGTTGCTGGCAAGGTCTATAACGGCACGACCGCTGGAACCGGAACGATTACATTAACTGGGGTATTGCTGACTGATGTGGCTTCAACGACTGCAAGTGGGACTTATACATTTGTTAATGCCAATGCAGGCATACAGTCTGCTACGGTATCGAACGCAATCATTAACAACACGAATTACTCGATTACTGTTCCTCCATCAGCAGGCACAGCGACCATAAATCCAGCCGTTCTAACGATTACAGGTAATGCAACCACCCCAACTTATAACGGTGGCTTACAAACCAATACCTACTTAATAAATGGTTTAGTTCCGGGTGAGAGTATTACTGCAAGTGGTTCAGCCCAAGCAACCAATGTGGCTCAGGGCGTGGTGACAGATAGTTTAGTACCTGTAGCTGGAACAGCAACATCATTATCAAACTATATAATTACAACGACCAACGGTTCTATCCGAGTTAACCCACTCGCAATCACTGGAAGCGCACAGGTTAACGGTAAGGTCTATAACGGTACGACTACTGGAGCGGGCACGATTACCTTAACTGGTGTTTTACCAGCAGATGTGGCTTCAACAACCGCAAGTGCTACGTATACTTTTGGTAGTGCTAATGTAGGAACCCAAACAGCGAATGTATCCAACGCAAGCGTTAACAATACTAACTACTCGATTACTGTTCCGCCATCAGCAGGCACAGCGACGATTACTGCAGCTGCGTTAACGATTAGTGGTGGAAACACCAGTGCAACATTTGATAACACCATTCATACGAATACTTACAGTATTACGAGTGGTCAAGTATTTAGCCCAGATACACTCACCTCAGTGAGTGGTTTAGGAAGTGGCTTGCATGCTAATACTTACACCGATACGGGCTTATCAGCAAATGGAACTGGTTTATCGAACTACACGATTAGTTATGTACCTGGATCATTAACCATTAATCCTGCAACATTGACTGCTGCAGTAACGCCAAGCGTTGCGACCTATAACGGTACAAACGTTTTAGCTAATTCAACTGTGTTAACTGGCATTATCAACGGCACGACAGTGAGCGGCGCAACTTCCTTAACAATCAGTGGCACGAATGTAGGAACTAAGATCATCACTAACAATGGCACATCATTGTCAGGTGCTAACGCTGGTGATTATGTGATCGCTAGCTCATCCATCCTTAATAATGGTGGCGTTGGCGCAGCGAATAATCAAGTTATCCCAGGTACAGGTCCAAATAATAGTGGTTCAACGATTGTGATTGTTCCAGCAGCACTGACGATTGCTGGTAATGCAACCACACCAACTTACAACGGTAGTTTACAAACCAATACTTATACCGTGACAGGTTTGGTCAATGGTGAGACGATTACTGCAAGTGGCTCAGCTCAAGCAACTAATGTAGCGCAAGGATTGATAACTGATAGTTTAGTACCAGTCGCAGGAACTGGATCCCTATCGAACTACAGCATTACAACGACGAACGGCTCTATCCAAGTTAACCCACTGGCAATCACTGGAAGCGCACAAGTAAACGGTAAGATCTATAACGGTACGACTGCTGGCACTGGAACGATTACATTAACAGGCGTAGTTCCAGCGGATGTAGCTTCCACATCTGCTAGTGGAACATTTACTTTTGCGAACGCAAATGCTGGCGTAGCAAGAGCGGCCACAGTATCAGGTGTCACAATCAATAATACGGACTACTCTGTAACGGTTGCACCATCAGCAGGTTCTGCAACGATTACTCCTGCAGTGTTGACGATTGCTGGTAATGCAACTACACCAACTTATAACGGTAACTTGCAAACGAATACTTATACCGTGACAGGTTTGGTCAATGGTGAGACCATTACTGCAAGTGGTTCAGCACAAGCGACTCACGTAGCGCAAGGATCAATTACTGACAATTTAGTACCAGTCGCAGGAACTGGATCCCTATCCAACTACAGCATTACAACGACGAACGGCTCTATCCAAGTTAACCCACTCGCAATCACTGGAAGCTCACAAGTAAACGGCAAGGTCTATAATGGTTCCACTTCTGGAGCAGGCACGATTACCTTAACTGGTGTTTTACCAGCCGATGTTGCAACAACCACTGCAAGTGGTACGTTTACATTTGCGAATGCTCATGCAGGTACTAAATCAGCCACGGTATCAGGTGTAAGCATCAACAATACGGATTACTCAATTACAGTTCCGGCGTCTGCTGGTAATGGAACCATTGCTACAGCTACCTTGACAATCTCAGGCAGCACGACCAACACAACCTTTGATAATACGATTCATACTAATACTTACGGTATTACTAGTGGTCAGTTATACGGATCAGATGTTATTAGTTCAGTGAGTGGTTTAGGAAGTGGATTACATGCTAATACTTATACTGATACGGGCTTATCAGCAACTGGAACTGGTTTATCCAACTACACGATTAGTTATGTACCGGGATCATTGACCATTAATCCAGCAATCCTCACTGCGACGGTCACTCCGAACCTTACAACTTACAATGGCAGTAACGTGATAACAAATACTACGGCCTTAACAGGTGTGGTAAGTGGCACTAGCGTAAGTAGTACAACTTCACTCACTATCAACGGAACCAACGCTGGTTCGCAAACAATCAATAATAACGGATCGAATTTAACTGGTCCAAATGCGTCCGACTACACTATAGTAAGCTCCTCTCTAATTAACAACGGATCAAATGGAGTCACCCCTAGTAATGGCGCAGGAAATGGTAACTATGGTGGAACAATATTAATTGCTAAAGCACCATTAACAGTTTCTGGCACTAAAGTCTATGACGGTAGCGGCAACTTCACTTATCTCAATATGATTGTAAGTGGGGCTAAAAATGGTGAAACCATTTCTCTAACTTCTGGAACTGCGCAAACTTCAAGTATTAATGCAGGAAGCTATGTTGGGACAGCTATCAATAACTTGGCGATTACTGTATCTGGTGGAAGTGCATTGAGTAGTAATTATCAGTTACCAAGTTCTGGTTCCTTTAATGTGAGTCCGGCCCCTGTAAGCAATGCAGGAAATCCTCTCACGTATCGCGCAGTTGTTACTTCTAATATCAGTACCTCACCACCATCACTAACTGGTGTTGGTGGAGCGTTAGCTAATGCTAATAGTGTAGTTGTTCAAATGGTAGGTAATTTCGCGACTAATGGAACAACCTTACCCTCACCACAAAACACTTCACCACAAAATACCGCACCACAAAACGCAAATTCGAATAGTGGCAGTAACCCTTTGGCAGTAAATAATCGAGCTCGACCACAAACAACTACTTCAGCAAATAATAGAGTTAGGCCTCAGACAACAATTAAAGCAAACAGAAATAATGCTGAAAGTAGGGGAAATCGGAATAATGCTGAAAGTAGAGGAAATCGTAACGGTAAAGCGAATGCGAATGCAAATAATCAAAATAATATTAACTCAAATATTGCTAACTTTGCAAGACCGAATGCTCCTAATTTTAGATCAAATATGACCAATGGAAATGGAAGGTCAAACATTAACAATAACTCTTCAACTCAAAATAGACTTTCTGGAAGAGGTAATAATACTGGAGCAAATAGTAATAATTCTGGAACAAGTGATAATGACAATTCGGGCAATTATGCGACTAAACTTAAAAATGCAAGTAATGGTTGTGGTGGCGGAAAATCCGCTGTTGTAAGTGGAACAAGTCGCTCTTGTTCACAACTGAAAGCACCAGGTGATCCATTGCATAATTCATATCACGAAATGGAGTGGCCTGGAGCGCATAAAAACTATACAGGAAGTTCTGCAAAAGCAATCGGTACAATTGATTACAACAAAAAAATGGATATGAACTTTATGATAAATCTCATTATTCTTTTCTAAAATTTCTAAAAGGATCTCATTATGGCTCTCTGGTTACACTCACTTTCTAATTACCAAGTTGGGTTTTTATTTGTTTTGTCTTTTTTAATGGTTTCAGTGATGATTCCAGCACTCATTAGATATAAACTGAATTTGGATCCGAGGGATTCAATTGCTGCAGGAGCTGATGAGTCCTATAAGATGTTTATTACACTAGTATTAGTGATGATTGGTTTTAGCTTGGTTCAATTGCAAGGTGATCATAAGAACGTGGAAGATCTTGTTTCGAGAGAGGCAACCCTCAATTTAAAAATTGCAAGTTTGTTAACTCGTTTTGAATCGGACGATGCTAACCAAGCAAAGGCTTCTTTGGCCAAATATGTTCAGTCTATCGTTGATGATGAATGGCCTGAATTACAAAATGATAGGGGAAGCGATAGTACGGCTGCAAAACTTAAAGAACTAACAAAAGCAATTAGTAAATTAAATCCACAATCAAACGAACAAGATACGATTAAGTCAGATATAGATGCAACACTCACTCAAGTAGTTGATATTCGGGATGCCCGCATAGCAACTACCAGATTATATTTGCAAACTTATTTATGGGGATCACTATCTTGCTTCTTGGTAGTGATGATTTTCTTTGGGTGGTTCATTAACCCACTATCAAGAATGATCTTTTTTGTGGGAGGGGTAACCTTAGGTATCTCCATGTTGATTTCTCTCATTTTTATATTGGAAGATCTTTATCGAGGTGAGAGTGCGCTACTACCAACACCTTACTTAGAAATCATCCCAATCATAACTAAATAGTTATCGCCTAAGATGATCTTGAAATCCCCCGCCTTGAATGTCAATTTAATAGTCGGGGGACTTACAGGTCAAACAGCTTAACCAGTGTTCTCGCTAGTGAAAAAAGCAATCTTCGCCCCCGTTAGATTATAAAAAATACTAGCTCCAACCAAGATAAAACTATTGTTAAAAATCGGTTGATTGCCACATTAGAAACTTTAGCATTGCAGTTTTTGTTGTCAGTTACGAACTTCAAAAGGTTTTAGAACTCATTTTATTATTAAAAAGTGCATAATCAATGCGCTAAACATACAGTCATTCACTTTCTTTGATATGATAAAAAAATGGAAAGTTCTTCAAATTTTGCTCATGAACGTGAGATTAGCCAGCTCAAAGAAGTCATTAATGCACTTCGTCAGGAGTTAGAAAATAGCCAATTGATTTTAGCGAATAAGCTTCAAGCTTTGCGCCAAGAAAATTCTAGTGAAATTGGACTTTTAAAAGATACAATTTTTGCCTTAAATACCGTCTTGAGTAAAAAAGATAATGAACGACTACAAAGCGTTCAAGAAGTAACTCAGGCAAATGCCCAAGAGCATGCAGCAAAAATAGCCATGATTCATTCTCTCAGAGAAGAATTAGAGAAAAAGGATATACAACGTCATGAAGCTTTGCAGGCTTTGACTCAAGCGAACGAAAATGAAAAAAAAGAATTCATTGGTATGATTAATGAGTTACGCATTGAACTTGAGAGAGAGCGTAATCGCAGGGATCAGTTGATTCAAGAAAGAACTGTTTCATTGACCCAGCAGGTTGAAGAGCTCAAACAAACTGCCAATGTTTTGCGCCAAAAAATTGAAAATCAACCATAAAACTGCCTTTTGTAAAGAGCTTAGCCATGACCAACCTGACCACTTCCAATCAAAAATCGATAAAAACTTCGGTTAAGGACACTGCTAAAAAAAAGGCGACTCCTAAAAAATCCCAATATACCTTGGAGGAGCTCAATTTATTATTAGAGGTATCCAAAAGTGTTGCTGCCCTCAATAGCTTAGATGAAATACTGAGTTGGCTAATTGAGATGGCGCGCGAACATATTAATGCAGATCGTGGCTCGATCTTTTTAAATGATCCAATTACTAACGAGCTTTACTCCAGAGTTGCGCAAGGTGTTCTGAGCCGTGAAATCAGAATGATGAATAACAGTGGTCTAGCTGGAGCTTCGTTTACTAATAATGAATCTTTATTGATTAACGACGTTCATAAAGATTCGCGTTTTAATGAGAGTGTTGATCATCAAACTGGCTATCAAACTAAAAATATGATTTGTGTGCCGATTCATAATACGAGAGATGAATTAATTGGTGTCGTGCAATTACTCAATAAAAAAACGGGGCGCTTTGTAAAAAAAGATGTGGAGTTTTTAGGTGCCCTCATGACGCAAGGTGCTTTAAGTCTTGAAGCTGCTGCGCAGTCAGAAAGTACTGCTAAAAATCGAAATCGTGAATTGAGTTTCTTAAATCTTGTGTCCGAGATGACCGCGGAAATTAATATTGAAAAACTATTAAAGCGCGCGATTGAAGAAGCCAACAAGATGTTAGATGCAGAACGCGTCACTCTTTTCTTGAATGATGAAAACACGAATGAACTATGGTCCCAAGTAGCCCAAGGATTAGGTTCGATGACCATTCGTTTACCGAATACTGCTGGTATTGCTGGAACTGTTTTTACTAGTGCGCAGTCCGTTAATATCAAACATGCCTACGCGGATTTACGTTTTAATCCGAGCTTTGATCGATCGACTGGTTATTTCACGCGCTCAATTCTTTGTGTACCGATTATTAATAAAAATGGCAAGGTTATTGGCGTTACGCAAGCGCTAAATAAAAAGAACGGATTTTTTTCAGATGATGATGAATCGAGATTAAAGGCTTTTACTTCGCAAATCTCTACCGCCTTAGAAAATGCAGCCCTCTTTGCGGATGTTGAGAATATGAAGAACTACAACGAGGGAGTTTTACAATCCATTACCAATGCCGTTTTGACCGTCAATGAAAAAGGAGTCATTACGAAGTGCAACTCGGCTGGTCAGGAAATTCTCAAAAAATCAGAGAATGAAGTAGTAGGGAAAAAAATTGAAGACTTTTTTACTGGCCCAAATCAATGGTTAATGGATCGATTGCAGGTAGTAAAAGAAACGAATCAGATAGATATGAGTATGGATGCTTCTATCATGGTGGAAGAAGAGACAGTCTCTGCGAACGTTACTATGATGCCCTTATTGAGCTTAGAAAAAAAGTCAATGGGATCTATCATCATGATTGAGAATATTTCCTCCGAAAAACGCATGAAGTCTACTATGTCACGCTACATGGATCCATCGATTGCCGATCAATTACTTTCTAATGGTGCTGATTTATTAGGCGGACAAAGCGTACCAGCAACAGTGCTGTTTTCTGATATTCGTGGCTTTACGACTCTAACAGAAGCGCTTGGTGCGCAAGGTACGGTGACTTTACTCAATGAGTACTTTGAAGAAATGGTCGACTGTATTACCCGCGAGGGTGGCATGCTTGATAAGTTTATTGGTGATGCTATTATGGCTGCCTTTGGTATTCCAGCAGCACATGATGATGACGAAGATAGAGCCATGCGCGCAGCCATTTCCATGATTAAAGATCTCAATGCATGGAATAAAATACGCATCTCAGAAGGCAAGCTTCCCGTAAATATCGGGATTGGCCTCAATACGGATACAGTGGTATCAGGCAATATTGGCTCAAAAAAGCGCATGGACTATACCATTATTGGTGATGGTGTTAACTTGGCTGCACGACTTGAGTCTGCTTGTAAAGCTTACTATGCCAAGATTCTGATTAGCGAGTTTACTCAGGCCAAACTAAAGGGTACCTATCGCATGCGAGAAATTGATTTAGTAGTAGTGAAGGGTAAGACTCAACCCGTATCTATTTATGAGGTTTTAGATTATCACGATAATGATACTTTCCCCAATATGATGGATAACTTAGGTCACTTTAAGGAAGGTTTATCTCTTTATCGCGGCGGTAATTTTTCAAAGTCTAAAACTTCTTTTGAAAAAGCTTTAGCAGCCAATGTCAATGACAAGCTCTCTCAAATGTATATCGGACGTAATGATCTTTTAATGGCCCATCCACCTGCAGATGATTGGAGAGGCATTTGGGTAATGGAAGATAAATAGAGTTACTCTAAGGATTGGGAGAAAAAGAATTGCGCAATAAAGCTACAGCAGAATATTTTGTTAAGGGAGGATGCGTTGTTATATTGACTATGCTTGCTTTCGTATGCATTGTTCAAGCACAAACAAATTCTAAAGATCCTAAGTTAGCAAAAACCATGGCGCTCGTTTCTGAGGGTCCTTTCACGATGGGCTCTAATGTTGGTCCTGATGATGAAAAACCAGAACATACTGTTTTTGTTAAATCATTTCACATAGATATTCTTCCGGTAAGTAATGCTGATTTTGCGCTATTTCTTAATTCTCAAGGTCTTCAAAATCAGCGAGGTGAAAGCTTTTATGATGATGACGATAATGACGCTAGAATCCATCGGCAAAACTCAATATGGCAAGCTGATACTGGTTATGCTTCACACCCCGCTAATGAAGTGAGTTGGGTGGGTGCACGTGATTACTGTGCTTGGTTAAATAAGAGATTGCCGACTGAGGCTGAGTGGGAAAAAGCAGCACGCGGTACTGATGGTCGGAAATATCCATGGGGTAATGCAGCGCCCAATGCAAAGTTAGCCTTTTATGGTGCACCCTTTAATTCATCAGCGCCAGTTAATGGTTTCCCAGATGGTGCAAGCCCATATGGAATTTTAGATATGGCCGGAAATCAATGGGAGTGGGTATCCAGCGCTTATCGGCCTTATCCTTATAAAGTAGATGATGGTAGAGAAAACCAAAATGCTGGACCGGTTCGTGCCACGCGTGGTGGAGGACATGATTCAAATGCACAAGAAATTACTACTACCCAACGTGGTAAATATTTATCCCGTAACCCCAAAGCGGGCCATCACAATATTGGCTTTCGGTGCGCAAGTTCTTATTAACCTGGATTGGCACCAATTTTCTTAGCTAGCTCTTTCATAGCTAATAAATCTTTTTCGGTGAATTTTTTAAAATTTTCTGGCGAAGATAAAACACTCACTAAGCCAGCTTCCTCAAATTGTTTTTTCACCTGCGGGTCATCTAAGGCTTTTACTATCTCTTGATATAGACGATTAACTAGCTCAGGAGGAGCCTTGGCTGGCAACCAAACACCGAACCAACCAATTAACTCATATCCAGTGACACCAGCTTCATGCATTGTTGGCACATCAGGTAATTCATTCCATCTAGTTGGACCAGTAATGGCTAGAGCTTTTAATTTACCAGTTTGCACCAAAGAAAGTAAATTTTGCGTACCCACAAAGCAAAGATCGATATGACCTCCCATCAAATCAGTAATGGCTGGCGCGGTTCCTTTGTATTCAATATCTTTCATTTTGATACCAGTCATCGTTTTCATCATTTCTGGCGCGATGTAGGTAATATTGCCAATACCGGCTGCGCCATAATTTAAACCTTTTGAACTGGTCTTGGCATATTGAATAAATTCTGAAACTGAATTCACAGGTAAATTCGGATTGACCACAAAAAGTTGACCATAATTTCTGGCTAGCATTGTTACTGGCGTAAAGTCTTTGATTGTGTCAAATGGAATATCAGCATTGAAGGCTGGGTTAGATGTCATCGAACCCGTAGATAGCAAAATTGTGTAACCATCCGGGTTCGCCTTGGTAACGATACTCGGACCAATAATACCGCCACCGCCACCACGATTATCGACTAAAACTGTTTGACCAGTCACAGTGCTTAAGCGTTGTGAAAGAATTCTTGCAATCGTGTCAACAGGACCACCTACAGCAAAGGGAATTACAATTTTCACTGGCTTGTTTGGGTAATTTTGAAAAGAGGATTGAGCAAATGCTGTAGTCATAAGCAACATACTGCCCATACAAATATAGAAATTTTTAAAAACTCTTGCACCTAAGCATGGTAAGTTCATTTTTGTCTCCTTTTTTATTTTTAGAGTATCAGTAATTTCTATAGTTTTTAGTTAAATTAGGGGTTATTACTGATCTATGTAAGTCTAATTTTTATTACTCTGAATAATTATTCTTTCCTTTTTAAATTTACAGCTGTCACTTTTTGAAATCATGTAAGATAAAGAAATAATAAGGAGACATGCCATGTGGAAAAAAATGGTTGTAGGTTTATGTATTTCTTTTTTGGGAATCAACTTTTGTTTTTCTCAGGATAAAAATTCTGGAACCTTTCCCCAGCATATTATTAAGTTAATAGTCCCGTTTACTCCAGGCGGCCCTGCAGACAATTTAGCTCGCCCACTTGTAGAGATGTTAAACAAGCGATATGGGTATCAAATCATTGTTGAGAATAAGCCAGGAGCGAACACCGCCATTGCAGCACAATACGTGGCAAGATCTAATCCTGATGGTTATACCCTCTTGTTAGCAAGTGATGCTGGTATGTCATTAGCTCCAGCGACTCAAAAAAATATTCCATACGATCCAGCAAAAGATTTTGTCGCTGTAAGTATGGTTGGTCAACTAACACAAGTGCTTTTTGTTAATGCCAATTTACCAGTTAAAAATGTAAAAGAGTTGGCTGCCTTAGCGCGTAAATCTCCTAACTCTCTGTCCTATGCATCCTACGGGATAGGAAGTCAAAGTCATGTCTCAACCGAAGCGATGGATCGACTCCTTAATATTGAAATGGTTCATATTCCTTATATCGGGGCTTCTACCGCCTTTCCAGATTTGATTTCCGGAAACACACAAGTGATGATGTCAGCCATTTCTGGACCTTTACCATATATTCGGGCAAATAAATTAAAGGCCTTAGCGATGGTGGGACCAGAAAGACATAAATCACTACCGGATGTTCCAACAATCAGTGAAGCAGGACTTCCTGGATTTGAATCAAGAGGCTGGTTTGGTATTGTCGCGCCAGCAAAAACACCACCTGAGATCGTTAAATTACTGAGTGAGAAGATATGGGAGATTTCACAAACAGATGATTTTATTTCTCAAGTAATAGATCGCCAGGGATTTGATGTGGCAAAAGTTAAACCTACTGATTTTCCTGAGTTTTTAAAACAAGACCGTATTAAATGGAAAACGCTGGTAGATCAAATGGGCAGTGCATTAAATTAATTTTTTAGGATAAAACATGATGCAAATGAAACAGGAAACGCGTGATGGAATGCAAATTGAATGGGATATGCCCATTCTCATGTCGGACGGTTTAACTCTCAGAGCTGATATATTTCGTCCCATCGGAGCTGGGCAGTTCCCGATTATTATGTCCTATGGCCCCTATGCAAAAGGTTTACATTTTCAAGAGGGTTATAAAAGCCATTGGGCGAGACTGACTAAAGCGGTTCCTTCTTTACTGACAAAAACGAGTAATAAATACCAAAATTGGGAACTCGTAGATCCTGAGAGTTGGGTGCAAGATGGCTATGTCATTATTCGTATCGACTCCAGAGGCGCAGGCAGATCTCCGGGCTTAATGGACTGTTGGTCAGCACAAGAAACACAGGACTTTCATGAGTGCATTGAATGGGCTGGTGAGCAAGCTTGGAGTAATGGGAAAGTGGGTTTGAACGGGATTTCTTATTACGCCATGAATCAATGGAATGTTGCCGCAACTAAACCAAAGTATTTATCAGCTATCTGCCTGTGGGAAGGATCCTCCGACTACTACCGAGAATTAGCCAGGCATGGTGGTATTTTGTGTGACTTTTTAGACACTTGGTATAAGCGTCAAGTGTTAGGTGTGCAACATGGCGTTGGTGACCGCGGGTCTAAAAGTATTGTGACAAATGAGCCCATCGCTGGACCATTAAATTTAAGTGATGAAGAACTTTTAAAAAATCGATTAGAAATCGATACTGAAGTATTGAATCGAGAATTGATCGATGATTATTACTATGCAAGGATGGCTGATTTTTCTCAAATTGACGTTCCCTTGCTATCCACCGCCAATTGGGGTGGTCAAGGTCTTCATCCAAGAGGAAACTATGAAGGCTATTTACGTTCAGCTTCAAAACAGAAATGGTTAGAGGTGCATGGTGATACGCACTTTACCCATTTTTATAGTGAGTATGGTGAGCCACTCCAAAAGAAATTCTTTTCCTACTTTCTAAAAGGCGAAGATTCAGGTTGGGACAAACAAGCACCAGTTTCCCTCAATATTCGCTGGCCGGGAGAAAAGTTCGTATTACGCCCGGAGAACGAATGGCCTATCGCAAGAACTCAATGGACAAAATTTTATTTAAACCCCGAAAATCAGAGTCTAAGTCCTGAACGAAATGATGCTGAAAAAATCTTAAGCTATCAAACGATGTCTGATGGAATTCGTTTCATGACGGCGCCTATGACTGAAGATCTAGAAATTACAGGTCCATTAGCAGCAAAATTGAGAATTTCCTCAGACACCATCGATGCTGATTTATTTTTAGTACTTGGCGTTTATGATCCACAGGGTAAAGAGGTCGTTTTCGTTGGTTCCAACGACCCACGGACGCCGGTTGGACTAGGTTGGTTACGGGCATCCCATCGTAAAACTGATCCGCAAAAATCGACTCCTTACCGTCCATGGCATACTCACGACGAAAAACAACCATTGATTCCAAAACAAGCTGAAGAGTTAGATGTCGAAATCTGGCCAACCTCGATAGTTGTTCCAAAAGGCTACCAATTAGCCCTTAGCATTCGAGGCAAAGACTATGAATTCGATGGAACAGCTGCACCAATACCCAATGCGCCATTTCCAATGAAGGGCGTGGGGCCTTTTACGCATACTAATCCAAAGGATCGCCCACCTCATATTTTTAATACGCTAAATCACATTCACTTCTCAAAGGACTTCACTCCTTATATTCTTTTGCCAATTATTCCCCCTAAAAATGACTAAAGTCACACAACATCAATTTAATTTTTTAAAAGAATTTTTTGTTATGGGTTTTAGGTCATTGGTAACACATTGGGTAAGTGAATCCTTACTTGTAATGGGGGGTCTTTTGAGTATTAACAAACCTAAGCTTGCAGAAAATTTCAGGCTTGATCCTACCTGATTAAATTTCCAGTAATTTAGAATGCTTTCAAGTACCGAATGGCTAGTAATCGATTCTGAATAAAACCATTCTGGACATCGATATCGCGCCCGTACTGAAGTGAGAATCTACCAATGTCAGTATAGGCTAGAGCACTAAGTAAGAAGCGTTGAGTATTCACAACATTATTTTGATAAACATTGTTAATTTCGGTAGCGCCGCCAGTCACATAAAAATAGGAAGCGCCTACCGTGAAGGTTTGATTAATCTTGTAGATAGGACCTAGTTGGGTAGTTATTACTGGTTTTTGTGTTAAAGACGTATTTGTTGTTGATCCACAAGCTGCTGCGCATTGAGCATTTCCACCAAACCACTGAGAATCAATAGCAATCATGCCGTCAAGGTTCTGAGTAATGCGTTTATGAAAGCCTATTTGCAAATCAGATGAGTAACGATTGTTACCCAAGTTAAAGACTTGTGAGCT
The DNA here is from genome assembly GCA_947448305.1 of Burkholderiaceae bacterium. Lineage (GTDB taxonomy): Bacteria > Pseudomonadota > Gammaproteobacteria > Burkholderiales > Burkholderiaceae > Polynucleobacter. Next base: position 661 of record CANFME010000068.1, on the reverse strand, counting down.
ATTGTAAGTGCCAGTTGGTAATATTAAATAGGCTGCTACGGCAAGGTAGGTACGCGTGTCATGATTAACGTAGGGCCATATTGCAGTTGCTAAGGAAGTGTCACCAACCCCACTGCTTGAGGGATTAGTAGCTAGTGAACCTGAAGGCGTGATAGTTCCATAGGGGGCCTGTATAAAGGAAAGACCTGGCACGTCCCCAATGGTATAAGTTCGAGATAATCTAGCAATGGCATTGACGTTACCAATTACTGGATTGGCATAGGGACCAATTGTGGATGCCGAGCCATTTTTATAGAAGTTGGTGTTTTCAGTATTGGAGTAAGAAACCATGCCAACAGTTCTATCAGGCAATGGTGGGAGGATATCATTTGGCTGTAAATCCACAGCCCAACCAAGTAAAGGGTGAATTAAAGCTGTTACAAGAACGATTCTACTTAAATAAAACATCAGCTTTTTTAATCAAAATGTTATATGGTATGGTTACATAATACAAAGATATTTTATGAACTATGTAGTTTTAGAATGGGCGCGTTCTAAATTGAAGTGCAACATTTTTAGGAAGAAAATGTTTCATGGAAAAATATAAACAATTAAGCATGGAAGAACGTAGTTTAATTCAAACGCAGTTAACTTGGGGATTTAAACCCAGCTGGATTGCTGT
>CANFME010000067.1 GCA_947448305.1 Burkholderiaceae bacterium | reverse complement strand
TGGTATACGTGATGCCAGCACCAGTAGATGTTGTGGAAGTAAGACTAATATTACCAATTGGTGCAGTTAAAGAATCAGTCGCCGCAGCATCATTAATACCTATACCTGCAGTCCCCGCAATTGCTTTTAAAACTATTGCATCACTACCTGACAGCAGACCACCGGATGATAAAGCACCATTTACTGTAATTGCAGTTCCAGTAGTGGCATTTGCAGCTAATGTTGATCCTGCGTTGGTATTGTCAACCAAGATACTACCCGAAACAGAAGTAGCACCAATTGTTAATGCTGAACCATTTGATTTCTCAACAAAATTAACTGGGCTCGTTGCTCCAGTCGAATTGAAGGTAAAAGCACCAGTAATGATCTTACTATTTACATTACCAGAAGTCGTATCGTAAGTTATTGTCTGAGCATGATTGGTTGTATTTGCAGTAGCAAAACTAATAGCAGCAGTAGAAGTAATATCACCGTTCGTTATGTAGCTTACATTACCACCATTTGAATTATTGGTAATTGCACCGGTAGTAACAGTAATACCACCGGCTTGGCCCGATGTGCCGATGGTAGATGTAATTGCTAAGGCATTTCCGACAGAAGTATATGTATTGGACGCTCCATTTTGATTAGCACTAATGGTAATGCCTCCAGTTACAGTTACGCCAGTACCGCCAGCAGTATTGTTGGTAGCTGTAATTGTTACTTGTGGTGCTGTAATCAAGCCCGCCAAATTGACGGCCAAAATTCCAGAACCGGTCGTAGTACTTGTGATATTAACGGTTCCATTTGCACTGGTAATGGTGCCTAAGGCTGATGTATTTACCCCAATCCCAACTAAATTGTTATTGGTAATCGAAACCCCGGACGCCCCTGAAATTGGTGCAGTTGCATCTACACCATATGTTATTGATGCTCCACTTCCGGTTGTATTGAGTAATACCGACCCAGCATAAGAAGTTAATGCTGATTGAATTTTTATCATGCCTGTTGTCGTTGCGAGGGAGGCTGTGGTATTTGAGGCGGTAATCGATAAATTGCCATATGATGTAATTGGGGATGTAGTAACATTCCCGCCGGTAATAAAGCCCATTACTGCAGTACCACTTGTGCTGATATTGATTGTTGCAGTACCGCCGACATTCAAGGGAGCAATTGCACCGAGCTCAAATGCTCCAGCACCAGTCCCTAAACTTCGACTGGCTGCCGCTGCAAAGTTTCCACCTGTTGTTGCTGCACCCACTGCAAGACCATCGGTAGTTGTACTCAGGGTAATAGATCCACCCGTTGTAATTCCACCGTTAGTGATTAAACCTTGCGTTATGCTTGTACCCGATATTGTTCCCCCCGTAGCATCAAGTAATAAATTTCCACCTTTTGTAGTAATTGAACCGGAGATATAAATATTGCTGCCCAGAATCGTACCGGTTGTATTACCTGTATAGAAAGATTGCATCATCACATTAATTGGACCGCTACTTGAACTAATGGCACCACTGCTAATTGACTGACCACCAGCTAAAACTTGCAGATTAACCGTGCCAGCTCCGGAGGATGTGATTCCACCAGATAAAGTGATGTTGGCAGCTTGAGTTGCATGATTGTCTAAAATTAGTGTACCCGTAACTCCAGAAGCTGGAGCAAAAGCAAGTAGACCACTTTGGGTGATGGTTCCGGTTGCAATCACATTGACAGTGCCACCTGCATCTACTGCTGCTTTAATATCTGCTGTGCTAATGTTGGAAACTCCAGTGGCAGCAAGTGCGGATGCTAGTGAACCTGAGGTTGAAGCAGAGGCAGTAATAGTAATATTGGTTGGATCAAGCAACCATTGATTGGCAACTATCGCAATATTTTGAGTACCCAATAAATCGGCTGAAGTTTCAACACGATTTGCAGTCAAAGTTGAATTACTAACTGAAGCAATTTTTGCAAGTGCACCATAGCCATACATTGGTCGACCAATAGTGATATCACCATTTTGGGCAACTAATGTTGAATGATTAATTTGGATTTGGTCACCGAAAACTACGATATTGCCGTTTGGTGAATTAATAGCGCTTTGGCTATCTAATTTAATATTACTTGATGTGATACTGTTATTTGAATCTACTGCTATTACAACTGCATTATTAACAAAAGCTGTTAATGAAGGGGGAGCAGTTGCTGGGGGGGCTAAAGTAGAGCCATTACTTAAATTATTAATCTGCCCTAAATTAATGACTCCACCTTGAGTTAAACCTTCAGAACTAATTAAGGCTCCTATAATCTCTGTTTGGGTTTTACCTACAATAGCGATATTGCCACCATTATTTACTTTACCAATCGAATCAATAATACCATTTACACTTACTACTCCACCAGTCGAAATAATATTAATTGCTCCACCACTTAAACCATTTGCAGATATAAAACTATTTAAGCCTACATTAATATCACCTGAAGAAATAATATTAATATTACCTCCATTAGAAGTGTAAATAGTATTATCTGAATTTAAGCCACTTTGACCATTACGGCGGTTATTTTTGGTATTATTATTTACCGCATTTAATGAACTTGAAGTTGTATTATTTGAACCACCATTATTACTACTACCATTGCTATTAATATTACCTAATAAGTTAAGGATAGCACCTGCTAAATAAATACTTGAATTGGTTCCACCATTGGTATTAATCGAACCATTTACATTAATTGCTTGCGCAACGGCATACACTGCACCTGCAGTTATATTGTTATTAATGTTGATGGAACCTCCTACCGCATTTAGTGACAGGGAGGTAAGTTGGTTCTCAGAAAAGATATCAGCACCAGCTAAAAAACTAATAGTAGGAACACTACTTTGCACACAAGTTCCGAATCCACCGCAAGATGAAAGGGTAGCATCTAAGGTAACATTGGTTGTTTTTAAAGCATTCGATATTACTAAAGCAGCAGTTTGGTCAATTGTTATCTCAAGTGGGTCGGTGATCCAGTTACCTATCTTTCCTTTTAGGGCTGTTGTATCAACAATCAACCTAGTTCCGTAGCTTACTTTGCCTGCAGAACTTGTATCAATGGTGCCGCCATTGCCCGAAAGTAAACCACCTTTTGCATACAAAGTACCTGCTACTACCGTTGCCTGTTCTGACCAGACTTGAATCATCCCACCATTACCATTTTTTGTTGCTGATACATCAATTACTGCACCTTTATCAATATTTACTGTTTTGGCATTAACTTGAGTTAAAGATGAATGATTATTTGATTTACCAATCAAAATTTGGCCACCATCTGTTGCACCGGTAGCTGTAGTTTGTGATTGACTCGTTAAATTAATCTCATTACCAGTAATATTAATCTGACCACCAGTTGAAGAAGCTGAATTTGACTCAATTATGCCTGCTTGGGTTACTTTATTACCGACTAAAGTAATCACTCCACCCTCTTTATTAATTCCGGAAGCAGAAATAGTGCCAGAATTTTGTACTACCGAGTTTTTTAGAGCTTGCGCAGAATTAGCCGCAATAATAATGTTACCGCCATCCACCTGGATTAATCTTTTATTTTGTATTAGTGAATTAATACTTGATGCATCCACATAAACATTGATTAACTGTTGATCATGAAAAGTTAATGTCACTTTTTGACCAGATACTAAAGCAATTGCATTTGCTCCAGATAATGTTGCAGAGATAATACCTTCATTTTTCACTTCAGGTGCCATTAATGCAATATAACTATTAATATTATTACCAGTTATTTTTCCTTTATTAATCACTTTTGCTGAACTATTAATATTTCCAGAATATGTTTGCTTCATATTTCCGGTCATAAATTCATCTTGATTAATACTCATGGTAGTTGCAACCATACCACCGACATTAACTTCGGCATTTTTTCCAAAGACAACGCCATTTTGATTACTAAATATCACTTGGCCATTGGCATTAACAGCACCATTAATCATTGATTTTGATGAGCCGTTCACTATATTTAATGTAGCCGAAGAAGCATTGGGTTGATTAAAGTTGACGGTAGCGTTAGATCCCACGCTAAAAGTTTTCCATCCAATCACTGCATTTTGCGATGATTGATTGATATTTAAAGTGTTTTGGGATTGGTTGATGGTTGCAACACCGGCATTAACGACCCCACCAGTTGGAAGTGTGTTGTTTGGCAATACATTGTTTGTTGCAGCATAACTAAAATTAGTTATAAAAACTATACTTAATAGAGCGATTTTGAATGGGGTTTTATTTTTTGGAAAGTTTGCTCTAAAAATCACTCTTTGTTTAAGTTAGAAAACATAGTTACCCTTGATCCACGCTTGGACACTTCTGTACTGATTATCGGTATTTAACTGCAAACCGTCAGAGTTGTACAATGGATTTTGTCCTACGCGAAACGCCAAAGTTCCTTGAAACTGAAAATTTTGGTAGTTGTACTTTGCCCCAAACCCCGTGGCATAGACTGCGTAAGTATTTTCTGCGTTGGTTAAACCTTGTAGAGTTGAACTCCATTGAGTGATGTACTGTTGTACAAAACCCACATCGAAAAATGCACTGAGCTGAAGTTGACTAGGGTAAGTGTGGATAATTTCAGCAGAACTAACTAGACCCTGCGCTCCTCCACCCTGAGCAATAGGGTATGCTCGAACACCGTAAGGTCCGCCTATGTATAGCTGTTCAGAGGAATTCAAATTACGACCTGAAATTTGGGCATTCATAGAAAGCAAAAGGCTCGTCATTTGAATAGGTAGAGGACTCGAGTAACCTAAATATACGTTTAATTTCTCGTAGGTACCTGCCGTAAAGGGGCCCGTAACCGATTGATCCGATAGGAGTTGCTGTGAATTACGAATAACTAAATTACCTATTGTTGCGGTAACTGAATAGTTGAGATTGTTTTGATCCAACATTTTTGAACCTGACCATCCCATATTAAAACTGGTAATACCATACTTACTGGCTTCTATACCCTTTACGTAATTCAGGTAATCACGATTTTCTAAGCCGAAGCTTAAATTTTGTGTTCCTGAACTGTCTCGTTCTAGTGCGTAGGTGGCATACACACCGAATGTCGATGCATTACCATTCGTTGAAGTGGCTGAAAAACTTTCTAATCCCGTATAACTAAGTGTCGAAGCACCAACTCCGACTCGCCACCCGTCGTAACCAACTGGCAGCCAATATTTGAGCGAGCCATAAATTGCCCCCTCCGAACCAATGACGTCCAGGTTAACCTGATCGCCAAGTCCTAAAGGATCATTTAAATTAAAGCCACCAATGACTTGCGCTACCCCTGTGCTTGCAGACCCATAATTCGAAAAGTCTACACGACCACTAAAAAGTGCGTTGTCCTTCAGTTTTACTTGAATATTACTGCCACCATCTTTTTGACCGGGCGTAAGTCCACCCTCCGCGCCTACCCCTGGTAATTCATTCAACAAAATGAGACTACGTTGTAATCGAGGAAAATCAATGAACTCGCCAACTTCATTGCCATTTTTGACAAATCCCCTAGCAACACTTTGATTTAAACGAGAAGGACTCTTTTCGGAGTCGCTTTCAATGTTAATTGCCTCGACGGTACCCTCAAGAATCTTGATTTCAATGATTCCGTCCTTTACTTCTTGAGGAGGAATCACGGCAGTAGCAACACGCCCAGCTTGAGTATATAAATTAGTGACTGCATTACCAGCTTCTTCAATCTGGGCAAAGGTTAGTTCTTTGCCACTAAAGTTCTTTAATGCATTTTGAGCGTTTTCTTGATTAATTAAGCTTATTCCAGTCAGAGTAAAGCCATTTACTTGAATTTTTTCCGTAGACGGTTCAGCGACTGTGGGCGCAGGTTCTTTTTTAGGTTCTGATTGCTCTGAATTTGATTGTTGACGATTACGTTCTGCCTCACGCTGTAACTGTTGCTGTAAAGCACCAGCATCGGGACCTAACTGAGCATTTGAGATTGTTCCATAACTGAGCATGACTAATCCCACAGCAGTTGCCAACGCATGGCGAACTGGGGCAAAAGTAACTTGTAAATTACATTCAGTAATGTTTCGAGAAATCATTAAATATGTTGAGCTGAAAAAGATAGAGTATTAGACTATGAAAAACATGATTTGGATATCAGCCAAACGCATGATATTCATCAACTTACCAAAAAAAACTCTTCCTAATAAGTTCTATTTTTTAAAGCAATGAGTTCCGCTAAGGAACCTAAATTGAGCTTACGCATCACTTCAGATTTATATTGTTTGGCAGTCGGAAGCGCAATTTTTAGTTTTTCTTGTATTTGGGCATTATTAAACCCTATAGCAAGTAACTCAAATACCTCACGTTCACGGGGGGACAAACTGTTTAATCTTTCTTCTAAAGTAAGACTCTGCTTAAAAGAGCGCATATAAGCTTCATCTTGTTCTAATCCACTCTCCACTGCAGACAATATTTGATCTCTATCAAATGGTTTTATTAAAAAATCAATCGCCCCCTGCTTCATGGCAGAAATGGTTTGCGGAAAAGTACTCTGTCCGCTAATAAAAATAATAGGGATTTGTCTGCCACGTTTTAATAACTCAGCTTGCAACTCCAAGCCATTTATATCCGGCATCCGCATATCCGTAATGATGACAGCAGGAGCAACCTCTACTGTTATTTTCAAAAATTCAACTGCAGATTCAAACACATTTACCTGATAACCTAAAAACTCAAGAATTCCCTTTAAAGAAAAGCGCATAGATGCATCATCGTCAATTAAGAAGATGTGCTTTGATTGATTTTTCTTTGCTAAAAGTGCGGTGTCGAGAGACATAGGAGTGCAGATTATTTTGTATATGACTATTATTGTTACCTATTATTACAAATCTCATGTGGAAATATAACCTTGGTTCTGACATCCTATGAGAAGAGACTGTTAAATTAAGATTCTACCCCCTGCTTCTTAGTTCGGAAAACTCAGGATAAATTTAGCACCTCCCCCAGATACATCTTGGTAAGTAATTTTCCCACCAGCATTACTCATGATATACGCACAAAGCCATAAGCCAACCCCCATCCCATTGGCTTTATCACTATTTAACAACCCGAAAAGATGGGGTTGTCGATCCTCTGAGACGCCAGGACCGTTGTCAGTTATTTCTAAGATATATTGGGATTCTTTCTGAGAACCATGCACAGAGATCAATTTCTGTGGCGAGTTTGAATTACTCAAGGCTTGAATTGCGTTATTAATTAGATTTAATAAAACCTGTAAAAAATGACCCTTATTGAAAAGAAATGCTGCATTACCCGTCAAATCCAACTTAATTAGAATATTTTTTGAAATCAGCTCTGATTTGTAAATGGCCAAAGCATTATCAACGAGCTCACGCACTTGAATTGTTTCCGTTGAACCGCTATCTTTGGCAAAAATAGCCCTGAGCGACCGGATGACTTCACCAGATCGTTTGGTATCTTTTTCTAATTGATTAACGATTGGACCAACTAATTCCGGCTTGAATTCACCAGACTCCTGAAGCATTTTTAAGAATTGAATATTTAATAAAGAGGCTCCTAGGGGCTGATTGAGTTCATGTGCGATTGATACAGAGAGCGCTTCAGTTGCTGAAGATTTATTGGCTTGCAGCATTGCTGCGATCATTCGTTCGCGCTCTTCGACCACATTATTTAATGCCATATTCATATTATTTAATCTGCCGTGCTCAGCAAAACCAAGGTGCATACGTAAATTTATATAGATAAGGTTCCTAAGGGTGCTAAGCACTGCGATTGAAAAAAAAGTAATGAAGTTATAAAGTTGCGGATCAAATGCATGATAACTATTTTCGAAAAGCATATTTAGCCCTCGAAATACGTACAAAAGACTGGAGCAGAAAAATATGATGCTAATACAATTAAAAATTAACCGATTTTGAAATTGCTCCCCAACCTTTTTAGCAGTATAGGCGCCATAAAAATCAAGCACGATCCAAACAAATGTTGTAAGAAAAGACATTTGGGCGGTGATCTTGCCGTTGCCAATATAGCGCAAGGTCTCATGCAGAATAAAAAGGCTCGTCGCTAAACCAATTGAATAAGCAATACCTCTTGACACCTTTTTCCCAAGCAATAAACTCCATAAGGATTGACTCATGAGTAGTAATGTTGCCGACTCAATAGAAATCATTAGGCTGTAACTAATAATTAAGGGGATTTCAGTTCGATAAACAGTTACAGATGTAGCAAGCGCTGACAAAAAACAGCAAGCAATCCAAATCGAAGCAGATAAATCTTTGCGCCCCCAAAACAAACCAATCAGCAACAGTGCGCAGAATATACTGATGGCGCTGTAAAAAATGAATACGGATTGGATATTAATCATTGGCATTTATTATTTTATCGCCAATCATTTTATGATTGTTTTTCCGTGAGGGATTTCATACTGCAGAAAGACACTTTTTAGTAAAATGATATTGTTCATAACTCGCAAGAAAAATCCAAGTGTTTCAACTTATCACACTCAATGAAATACTTACCAAATAAAAAGAAAACCCAGAAGTTAGACATTTCTCTAACTTCTGAGATTCGGTTTACGAAGGGTGGTTTTGATATTCTAATCACCCAATTGAATTGCTTTACTCTCCAAGCTCAGCAGATTCTTGAATCACCAGCGGATCGATACCATGGGGTGCTGGAGTTACTTTTGATTTAGTACCAGGCATGAGTTCAAAAGTAGGAGTAAATACCGTGAGGCTACTACGCAGATCATCAAAGGCTTGACGATTGCCTTCAAACTTTGCTTTACCTTCTTGAATCAACTGGTCAAAGGTTTTAGTTCCTCCCATGACGGAGTTTAAGTCAGCGCGGTTCAAAGTAATCGTGAGGTCAGGTTTTGGCGACTGTTGGCCTTTAATGTTAGTCAGCGCAGAGTTACTTAATTCAACTACAAATTTCTCACCATTATCTGGCGTGTTGAGATTGATGATCGATTTCTTCCCAGCTACTTTTTTGCTATCCATCGAAATTGCTAGGGAATTGAGCCATAACTCTGTTGGCATGCCACGAATCATGTCAGGACCACTGGCTTTAGGAGGCGTTCCCGCAGGCATACCGTGGCGTAATTCATAGGCAGCACCAAGGAAGCTATTACGCACACTAGGACTTTCCTTTTGATAACCAATTTGTTCAAATAAATCTGCTAACAAATCTTTAGCTGCCGTATTAGTTGGTTGTGCATAAACTAATTTATTGACAATCTCAGTACCTTCTAAGTACTTACCTTGGCTATAAAGTTGTTTACCTTTTGCAATAATTTTTGCACTACCACCCATCATTTCAACATAAAGTGGAGCTGAGTCCTTTGGTGAAAGTGGCGTTAACGTAGTTGGATTGCCATCCCAGTAACCAATATAACGGTTAATTACTGCGCGGCTGTTATGTTCCTCTGAGCCATGATAGCTATGGGCAGCCCATTTGTTTTTAAGACTGTCAGGGAGTTTATAGACGTTTTGAATTTCATTGATGGTGACACCTTGATTTGCATGGTGTAATACTTCGTTGTTCAAATAGGCATAAGTATCTCTTTGAGTTCTCATAATATCTTGGATACGCGCATTGCCAAAACGTGGCCAGGAGTGGGACGCAAACATGACCTCAGCTTCCTGACCATAACGATAGAGTGCGTTATTAATATTTTTAGACCACGCTAACGCATCACGAACAAGTGCGCCACGCAGTGTGTAAATATTGTGGATGGTACCAGTAATGTTTTCTGCTGCCCAGAAAGCTTTCATGTCTGGAAAATAAGTATTCATTTCAGCAGGGGCCTCAGTTCCTGGAGTATTTTGAAACTCCATGCGAACACCATCAATCGTCATTTCTTCGAAAGCTTTGGTGATATATTTGGTCGGCTCAATTAATCCTAGGTTACCTGCAGCAGTATTTTTACCAATGGATTGATCGACGTGACCAAAGGGACTGCGTGGGAGTAACACCCCATATTGGAAAAACATCCTACGTGTCATGGCATTGCCAGCGTAAACATTCTCAGCAACCGCAGCTTCCATAAATCCTATCGGAGCAATAATTTGTATTTTTCCAGCTTTTACATCCGCTTCATCAGCAACGCCACGAACACCGCCGAAGTGATCACCGTGGGAGTGAGAGTAAACGACAGCAACTACAGGACGCTTACCGAGTTTTTCATTAATGAAATCAAGTGCTGCTTTGGCAGTTTCTTTTGCAGTCAGGGGATCGAACACAATCCATCCTGAGTCGGTTTTAACAAAACTAATATTTGCCAGATCATAGCCACGAACTTGATAGATTTTTCCAGGTAGAACTTCATAAAGACCATAAGCCATATTCAGAATAGCTTGGCGTTGTAAAGAAGGATGAATACTGTCGAAGGTTTTGCCTTGTAATAAAAACTCATAGCTGCCCATATCCCAAGCTACATTACCTGCTTCTGCTTTAATTTGTTTGTATGAGGGTGCTGCAATAAAGCCTTTTTTAGCTTCATCAAAATCGGTTGTATCTGCGAATGGTAAAGACTTACGAGCTATTTCTTGAAGTTTAATGGTGTAAGTCGATGGATATTTACCCTTGGAATCAAAGTGCTTACCTGTCATTGCTCCAGGATCTGCAACAATCGCCCCCCCACCGGCTGCAATAGCAGAGTTCATGGAAAAGCAGAGCGCTAAAATAGCAATTAGTTTTAATTTTCTCAAGTGCTCACCTTCGTTATAGTCATTAATTAATTGAAATGCTTTAAATATTACATGTGATTTAACCACTTAAATTGGTTTTAGAGCATCCTACTAAAGAAGGATATTCAAAGATGCATATGCAAATAAGTGAATTCCAATTGCTGCATTCTAATAAACGATCTACCCGATTAGTTGTTTCATTAAGAAATCTGCCAAGGCTGGTCGCACAATATGAGCAACATCATGATTACAATGCCCACTATCTGGCCAGATGGACATTTCAACCGTTCCAGAAACACCTTCTTGAAGACGGGTTACATTAGACATTGGAGTAATCACATCTTTTCCTCCATGCAGAATAAAGCTTGGACAAACGATATCTTTGACAACATCAGTCAAATCAATACTATGAATATAAGGCAATGCTTCATCCAATGTTTTCGCACCACAAACATAAATAAAGCCATCCAATGTATGCTTAGGAATACTAGCGTAGTTTTTCAAATCAAAGAAAGCACCCCATACGGCTAAAGCCTTAATACGATGATCTTTTGCTGCAGCCCTTGGGCCATAATAACCACCAAGACTTCTTCCTACTAGGCCAATTTTATTTGATTGAATTTCTGGACGTTTTTCTAAAAAATCAATGACAGCACTCACTGCATCCGAGAAATTTGCATTCATTTTTAAGTCATAAAAAGTTTCACCTTGCCCTGGCCCATCAAAAATAAGCGAAGCAACGCCTCTTTGGGCAAGTAAGCCACTCATTACTAACCATTCTTCTTTACCAGAATCCAGACCTCCTAAACAAATCACACAGGGGTATGAAGATTTTTTTTCTACTGGCAATCGCAAATAGGCTTTCATATCGATTGAACCATATGGAATCGTGACGGGAATTAATGCAGGTGAAAGAAGTGGCGCAGCTATCCGCATCATCTTGCATGAGTAGTCATGAACCACTCTTTTTTCTTCTAGCTTGTGCCAAAATAAATAATGCCCAAAGCAAGCATATAAGGATGCGCGAGCGTATTCAACACCAGCCGTCTGCAAATAGTTTTTTTGCAAAGCTTGAATAGCTCTTTGTTCTGCTTGTTGTGCAAATTCATACCAACCCGCACACCAACCATCCCAACTAGAAATTGTTGCGCGGATTTTTTTAATATCTGCGAACGGAACACCCTCAGCTAAATACCTATTAGTGTAAGCATCCCAAGATTTTTGTAATTCGTCATCCATATTTATTCCGCCTGAATATTTGATTGTTTAGCTATGTCATTAAATCTTATTAATTCTGATTTGAAATACATTTTAAAATCCTCTTGAGAATCTGCCACCACTAAAAACCCTAGATCATATAGCTTATCTTTCACCTCTTGCATTGTTAATATTTTTTTTAGTTCAGCGTGAAGTCGATTGATAATCGGTGCAGGGGTTCCTGTTGGGGCAAAAATACCAAACCACCCTCCCTCGGTGACAAAATCTTTCAGTCCAGCTTCTTTAAAAGTTGGCACATCAGGAAAAGTAGGAGATCTTTGCGGCATAGAATACGCTAAAGCCCTCACTTTACGCGCTTGTAAAAAGCCTACTGAGGTCTGTAATGGTGCCAGCATCGTAGTCACCTCATTAGCAACGACTGCTCCCGCAGCAGGAGCGCCTCCTTTATAAGGTACATGCGTCATTTTTACACCGGATTGAGTAATAAAAAGCTCACCTAATAGATGTAAAGTATTACCTACTCCAGGTGAGCTGTAAGAATAATTTGCATCTGGTTTTTTTCCATTAGCAATAAATTCATCTAAGTTTTTGGCTGGGTTCGATGGATGAACAATTAACATTAGCCCCATATTAGAAGCGATGTTCATAATAGGAATAAAGTCTTTTTCGGTATTGTAGGGTAGCTTCTTGATAACGGCAGTTTTTACTAAAAAACCTGAAGAATCAACTAAAAACGTATAACCATCTGGAGCTGATTTAGCCACTGAATCTGTGCCAATAATGCCACTTGCGCCTGATTTATTATCAACAATAACGGCTTGTCCAAGTGCATTACTCAAATAGGGGTTTATTACACGCATTAAAGTATCTGGACCACCAGTTAATGCTGGCACAACCATTCTGATTGGTCGGTTAGGCCAAGCGTTGGTAGTTTGAGCCATGAGTGGACCAGTAATAAAAAACAATAATGTACTTAAATAGATTAATGTTTTTTTATGCATTTTTAAAAGACACATATACGCTCCATTTTATATAAAACATAGCATTACATTGATGCTTAAAGACTTTTTAATCACTACGACTCTTTTTAATAACTACTTAATCATCCCTGCATTTTTTGCATCATCGAAAGCCTGAGGAATTTTCTCTTTCATGAAGGATGGTATTTTTTCTAGAGGTATATCAACGAGGATGAATCCATCATCTTCTAATTTTTTCTTCACGACAGGATCAGCATTCAGCATTCCAAAATAGTTAGATAGTTTCTCCTGAGTTTCTTTTGGGGTCGATTTCGGCACAGCAACACCGCGATAGCCACCGTCTACCCAATTAAGACCCAATTCTTTAAAGGTAGGAACATCGGGCAGTGATGGGTGTCTTTTTTCAGTAGCAATCGCCAATGTTCTAATTTTTGATTTTTGCTGAATAGCGAGAGGCAGGTACCCCATTGCACCATCAACATGCATGCCAATTAAAGATGTAATGAGATCGCCAGTTCCTTTAAAGGGAACATAGTTCGTTTTAATGCCGGCAAGCTTATTAAGGCGTTCATTGGCCATATGATTAGCCGAAAAAAGTGCTGACCCTGCAATATTCAGTTTCCCTTGATTTTTTTTTGCTGCATTGACTAAATCTTGGTATGTTTTATAGGGGCTATCAGCAGAGACCATCAGAGCATCTGGAGTGAAGTGATAATAATAAATTGCTTGAATATCATCTGTTTTAAATTGTGTACCTTCTTGTAAAGGCTGCAAAATGATATGTGGGATATTAACTCCTACTACCATCGTCCCATCATTAGCATAATTATTGAGTTGACTCCAGGCTAGAGCTCCACCACCGCCTGGTCGGTTGATCACGATCATTGGCTGATTGTATTTTTGTGCGGAGAGTTCCGCTTGATAGCGAGCTACTAAATCAGACTCTCCCGCAGGAGGAAATGCGATGATGTATTGAATTGTTTTACCCGGTAAAACTTGTGCACTTAAAGAAATAATAAAACTACAAATACCAACTACGCTAACTTTAAATAACCGGAGTATGCTTGTCATTTTTGTATCTCCTGAATAACGGCTTTCGTAACATCTTTCATCATGGCGATACCGCCAAGATCTCGGGTATGAAGGGCAGAATTGCTAGTAACTGTTTCAATTGCACCCATTAATTTTTTTGCAGCATCTTGTTCATCAAGGTGCTCTAACATCATCACCGCTGACCAAAACGTTCCAATTGGGTTAGCTAAACCTTTACCCATAATGTCAAACGCTGAGCCGTGGATGGGTTCGAACATCGATGGGTAACGACGTTCTGGATC
>CANFME010000066.1 GCA_947448305.1 Burkholderiaceae bacterium | reverse complement strand
TTTGAATGCATCAGTTGAATCAAAGGAATTAATCTTGGTTCCAAAAACTGGCGCAGAAATGTAAATTGCATTTAACATACCTGGCAACTGCACATCGACAGCATAAATTTTGCTTCCGTCGAGCTTATCCTTCGTATCAAGGCGCTTTAATGGCTTACCCACTATTTTCCAATCGCTTGGATTTTTAAGTTGAATCGTTTTCGGATCAGGTGGGGTTAATTTTGATGCTGCTTGTGCAACTTTGCCATAACTTGTAGCCTTACCAGAGAAGGGATGACGAATAATACCTTCGCTTACGGTAAGTTCAGAAACAGGTACCTGCCATTCATTGGCAGCTGCTTGCAAGAGAACAGCCCTAGCTGTTGCACCACCACGCCGCACATAATCTTGAGAAAACCTGATGCCAAAACTACCTACGGTCAACATGTCACCCCAGATATTTTTCCTGCTTAAGTTTTCGTTTGAAGAAATTCTCTCTGTTTTTACCTTTTTCCAATCACAATCTAATTCTTCTGCTACGAGTTGAGCAAGACCTGTTAGGGAACCTTGTCCCATTTCGACACGAGCTATACGAATGATGCAACTATCATCTGGCTCAACAACTACCCAGGCATTAACCTCAAGAGTTTGTAAATCCTTTGCTGAAGAGGTAAATGGTATCTGAAATCCTAGGGTAAATCCTGTTGTAAGAATAGTTGAATTTTTAATAAATTTTCTGCGCGGGAGATTTTTTACTTGAGGTTTTAAATCATGTGATGAAGTCATAAAAATCTCCTAGGCTTGTTTGTCTTTTTTTGCAATTCCAACCGCTGTATGAATTGCTTGCCGAATTCGTTGATAAGTGCCACAACGACAGATATTAGTCATTTGATTATCAATATCTTGATCAGTAGGATTAGGCTTATTTTTAAGTAATGCTGCTGCTGCCATAATCTGACCAGACTGACAATAACCACATTGTGGAACATCAACTTCCGCCCAGGCTTTTTGCACAGGGTGAGTGGCATTTTCAGATAAGCCTTCGATAGTTGTAATTTGATCACCATCTTTGAGCATTGACATTTTATAGATACAAGAACGCATCAACTGCCCATTAATATGAACGGAGCAGGCACCGCACTGTGCAATCCCACAACCAAATTTAGTGCCGGTTAAACCAATTTGTTCACGCAGGATCCAAAGCAGCGGGGTATCTGGTTCGGTATTCACTTCAACTACGCGACCATTCACATTTAAACGAGTCATATTTGTCTCCTAGTTATCATTTTGAATTTACGCTTTCTAGTCTGATTGGGCTATTGGTAGAATTACTAAGCAGAATAAAGCTGATGTTTTAGAGCTGATTCTTCGCATAGTTCAATGACTTTCACCATCACGGTGCGTTTCTAAACACTTATCACCACTTTAAAAAAAATTGCACCGAAATACTATGGTTTACCCTAGCAAGTTACTTGCTTTTCCCTAAGATACTGTAAATTAAAATGAGCAATTAACGCCTTTCCATTTTTAAAAACTTACTAGGAATACCATGTCTACGTACTTTCGTAAAATTCCAACCCTACTTTTGACAACGATCAGTTTGCTAGGAATTAATTCAAGCTTTGCTGAAGATATTTCTGCATATCCATCCAAACCCATTCGGTTAATTGTTGGTTTCGCAACAGGGGGAATCTCTGATGTAATTGCCAGAGCCTTATCTGCCAAAATTACTGAGCAAACTGGACAAGCGATTATTGTTGAAAACAAACCTGGTGCCGGCACTACGATTGCAGCAGACTATATTGCTAAATCTGCTCCTGACGGCTATACCATTTTTCTGCAAGATATGACAACCCATGCCATCAATGCTAGCTTATATAAAAAATTATCCTACGATACGCAAAAAGATTTTTCACCGATTACACTCGTGGCTTCCACTCCATTGATGCTAGTCATCAATCCAAGTTTAAAGGTGAATAATTTAAAGGAATTTATTGCATTAGCAAAAAAACAATCGGACACTTTATCCTATTCATCCTCAGGTAACGGTGCAGTGACTCATCTAGCAGCTGAAACCTTTAATCGGATGGTGGGTATAAACCCCGTCCACGTTCCCTTCAAAGGTAGTTCTCCTTCTACTCAGGCAGTGCTTGCTGGTGATGTTGCTTTCTCGTTCTCTAGTATGCCTCCAGCAATTACTCTGGTTCAAAGCAAAAAACTAATTGGATTAGGCGTCACAACACCCAAGAGAATTAGTTCTAATCCAGATGTTCCTACTATGACGGAGGCTGGTTTACCTGGTTATGATTTTGTTTTATACAACGGTATCCTTGGACCTAAAGGCATGCCACCTGAATTAGTTAAGAAAATCAGTCAGATGTTTGTCAATGCTGTGAATACCCCAGATATGAAACAAATCTTTTCAAATCTGGGCGCAGATGTTATTACTAATAGTCCTGCCGAGTTTACTCATCAAATGAGTGAAGAAAGCCTTAAAATGGCAAAGGCTGTAAAAATTTCTGGTGCACAAATTGATTAAAAAGGATGTCATGACTTCATTACCGTTATTACCCAAACATACTCGTTACGACTATATTCCCCTTACGGAGAGAAAAGATTACAGTTGGCCAGGTGGAAAGCGTTTGGCTTTTACTATAACAACGAACGTAGAGTGCTTTGCTTTCGGCGCAGGTCTTGGACATGACCCAGCCAAAACTGGAGAACCACAAACACATCGAAATTATTCATGGCGTGACTACGGTAATCGAATTGGTATTTGGCGTTTCTTTGAACTGTTTGAAGAACTAGGTATACCGGTTGGTCATAACGTCAATAGTTTGTTATATGAATATGCGCCCCAAATTATGAGTGCTATTCGTGCTCGCGGAGATGAATTTGTAGCACATGGTCGTACCAACGCAGAAAACTTACGTGGTATGTGGCAAGCAGATGAGCAACGAATTATCCAAGAAGTGGTCGATACCTTCATCAAGCATGAGGGCGTTGCACCTAAGGGTTGGATGGGTGCGGGTGCTTATGAAACCTCCTTTACACCGGACTTACTCAAAGAAGCTGGCTTTCAGTACTTAATGGACTGGCCTATGGACGATCAACCCATTTGGATCAATACGCGTAGTGGACCGATTTTATCAATCCCTTACCCGGTTGAACTGAATGATTCACAAGTCATTATTCACCGTAAGCAAGATGCCACTGATTTTTGTGACATGATTGTTGATCAGTTCGATGAAATGATTGAACAGTGTATTGCTCATCCACTCGTGATGAATATATCGATTCATCCCTACGTTTTTGGTCAACCATTTAGACTGCGTAATCTTCGTTTGGCCCTAAAACATTGTTTAGACCATCCCAATATTGACCGCGTTTGGGTGACTAAACCATGTGATATTTCAGACTATTGCTATAGCTTACCGCCAGGAATTATCCCCGGCAGTTATTGATACCAAGAAAAATTCTGGGTTCACTTTAGGAGCCCAGGATTACCATTGGTTTTGAGAAATTAATCCTTTTGTGGAATGAAATGTAAACAAGCGTCCACTTGCTTGGGATGGAAGTTTTCACTTCTTGGCTTGGCACCTAACTTTGTGTCACATAACATTATTTTTTGTAACTGTGCCGTTGGGATTTGATCTACGCCAACTAATGCTCCGATTAGGCCGCCTACTATACAAGCGTTTGTATCTGTATCCCCACCCATCATGAGCGTATGTTTCAAGGCATTTTCGAAAGATGAATTTTGGGCTAAATGATAAAACGCATAAGAAAAAGCGATTTTAATATATCCCTCCTGTGGAAATGCTTTCGGCAAGTTACCATCCATCGCACGCTCTAACCAGCTATTAACCTCTTTATTGGTATTCACCAAATATTCTTGCGCAACTTTTACCGCACCCAGATAATCACCAGGATGAATCATTAGATGACGAATTGCTAAAACATAAGCTACGGTTGAATCCTGACAATCTACATTGGGATGTGTCATACGGACGTCCGTCTTTACAATTTTGACAGTATTTTCAGGACTCATATGAAATGCAGCCACACCTAAAGGTGTTGCGCGCATAAGACAACCATTGGCCTTTGAATCCATATTAAACTGCAGTGCCCTTTTTTGAAAAGCATTTGCTAAGCCTTCAATCACGCGTTGCTCTTTATGGACGTAAAGAGCAGTGCTGGTTGCGCTGCCAATATCAAAGGGTTTCGAGTCAATCCATGATAAGTAGTGATTTGCAACTACATCTGCAATGTAAATTCCGTGATGTTGACCTAAAGCCCTTAAAAGACTGAGGGTTAATTCACCATCATCCGTGATCTGACCAGCTGCAAGCCTAAATACGCCACCACCATTTAATGCTAGCGCACTGATTACGTCAGCTTCAGTCGGCAGAGTGCTTACAAACTTAAACTCCATGACAGAACCTGCTGCATCGCCAATTAAGGCGCCTTTAATTGCACCCATAGCTACTTGCATTTGTTGACTCATTGACACTCCAAGTTATTACTATTTTTTGGTATTAATGGATGGATTGAATTTCTATGTTTGGGCAACTTTTAGGAATCTAATTATTAAACATTTACAAAGTTTGTAATTATCAGATAAAAACATAACCATTTGTTTAAAATTAGGTTCATCTTTTGATGCACTTTTCTATGGTTGATGAAAAGCATTTTTTTGTTTGATCTCCCATTATTTTTTATAAGCTTGATTCGATACGATAACTATCTTGATTAAATGCCATAAGAAATTGTAAGATCTACCAATATCAAATAATGAGCTAGTAAGCAACTAAAAATTAGTATGAAGATTTTAGGTAAGTTTTCGGAGGAGAATCTCTTTTTTAATAATTAAGAGACCCCCCTTCGTTATTTCAATGAATCATCATTTAAGGAAAGTCCCAATTTACTCCTCTTGTGATTCACTGTTCCTTCCTTGGGACGATTTCCTTCTTAAATAAGCTTGTTTATCATTCTCAAACAACCTATTTTGAAAAATCATTTCATCGCGTTCAGTCGTACGCATCTTCATAGACCTTGATGAATAGGAAAGCTCTTTACTGGTAGCTTCGTAATTACGTTGCTTCACTAATTTTTCAATGTAACTAATTGACTTTTCTAACCATGGGTTATCTTTCGCACGCAGTTTTAAATCAATGATCATCTCTTCAACTTGTGCCCAGTCTCTGCGTTCAACGAATCGGTTAATTTCTTTTTGAATATCGGCGATTTCAATTTCCTGAAAACGCTGAACAACCATAGTATTAGTATCAGCTAGTTCATATTTAGATGGACTGACCACTTCTAGTTTAGATAATTGAACCATGAACGAGTGTTCACTATCATTTTCATCCATCGCTTTAATATTGAATACGATTTGCTGTTCTTCATTTTGCATCATAACGATTTCACGCATTGGCACCGAGACGGCTAACCAAACCTCGGTTCCGATAGCAATTGATGGTAAACAATACTGATTTTGTTCATTTTTGACATAATCGTTGTGTACTTTGACTCGCGTAAGTTGACTAGAAATGCCAACCCTAACGTTTTTCCAAATGATATGACTCAAATAAGAAAGCTCAGCATCAAAAGACTCTTGCAAGTCCTCCACACGTTGCCCATACCAAGCATTTCCTTGTCCAGCATTGGCCATTGCCGTCATCAGGGTTTCATTAAAGCCGTCACCAATACCAACTGTTGTGGTGGTCACGCCCGCTATTGCTAAATCCTTTACCTGAGATGCAATTTGATCCACATTGGTCAAACCTTCATTTGCCTGTCCATCTGACAATAATATAACTCTGCAAACATATTCTTTACCTGCTAATGGAGCTAATGTCTCCGCTCCCTTTAACCACCCTCCATGCAAATTGGTACATCCATCTGGAACTACGCTATTAAGCCTGATTGGTAATAATGACTTTGCAATGCCGACATTCATTAACTCTAATAAAGTCGTAACATGATCATCGTAAATGACTACAGAAATCTTATCTGTATCTTGTAATCGATTGAGTAAGTCGAGAGCGCATTTTTTTGCCTCTTCTAAACGTCCACTAGACATTGATCCTGAGTGATCGATGACTAATGAGATTGCTAAAGGAGTTCTTTTTTCTTGCCCAGTTTCATTTGCACGGATACGTAACAATATATCCAACGGATCACGTGAATTGGTAATTACATCTTTACGAGTGTTGACGATAACGTCAAGAATATTTTGGTTTGCCATTTTTTTAAATTCCTTACTGAGTTTTAAACAGCTTTATGAATGAAATGAAATATCAATTACTTTTTTTAGGTAAAACAATCCCACTTGACCATTTCTAGTCAATTTTTTAATTTCACAATTATTTGTATTACTGGTACTTGTTAATCTGTAAAGCTTTTATTTACTTCAAGTTACACAAGGGTTATGGGGATAACACCTTTACCTATAGCTCATTTTCGCGAGTGTTCTTTATCTGTGATTTGTCATTTTTTATCTCCAGCACCGCGTTGAGTATTCTTTTGCAAAGAATCTTGTTCTATTAATTTAATTCTCTCATCTAGCAGGCTTAATTCTTGAGCCTGCCGCTTTTCCTTTTTTGCCAATTCATTTAATAACTTGATTGACCCTTCTTGTGAAATTTGTAAGCTTTTATTGATAAAGTTCGAAAATTCCTCTATTGCGCCCTGTAATTGTCTGATTGCAAACTGAACATCCATTTGTTGATGCTTCATTTGATCTTTGATTTGCATCAACTTATGATTGATTTCTTGTATGGAGCTTTCAATTGAAGTTAATTGTCCAGAGCTGAAGTCATCTTTTGCTTTGTGACCTTGATTTTCCATTTTTGAAATAATTGGACTCTTTTGATGCTGAATAAATGGCTCTTCATTCTCATCATCATCTAAAAAATCTTTCAAAGATCGCTTAGGACGAATTACACTTTTTTCAATAGAGTGCACCGCTGACCGAGATCTTGATGAGGGGTTTTTATATCCAGCCACCAACAATTCAGCAAGACTCGGTTTATGCTTATTCATCAGCATATCTTCTATTTGATCGTTACTCAAAGCTTGAATATAAGGTGCCACTTTTGCGAGGGGGTAACCCTGCTCAACCAAAAATCGACTACCTAAAAACTGTAACAGTTGAAGATAGCCATACTCAGCGTCCCGACCAATCCTAGTAGGGCGTGTAACTAAACCCTCAGTTACATAGTACCTAACTAATCTTTCGTTGATTTTATCGTGGTCACCGGGCAAAAATAGGCCAGTTGCTGCAATCATGGCAGTACGAGCTAACTCTTCCGAATTCCCGATAAACCCTTGATTTGATTTAATAAAATAACCCATAATTTTTATTTAGATGATTCTTTCAATTGAAAAATGCAATAAATACAGCGATTAGTGTTATATTGACAGTAATTAATGTTGGTGTCAAGGTTTTTACAAAATATTTCTGTAATTATTTTGCTCCAACAAACTAGAGCTAACTGGAGAAAAAAATGGATCACTCAGCCAATAATCAGGATGTAAATTTAAATCATTTTCTTGAAGCTCAGGAAGACGTTTGGACAGATATTCTGCTTGAATTGAAAAATGGCAGAAAAGAAACGCATTGGATGTGGTTTATTTTTCCGCAACTACTGGGACTCGGAAAGAGTCCAATGTCTATTAAATATGCAATTAAAAATGATGCGTATGCCAAAGCTTATTGGAATCATCCTATTTTAGGTCCGCGACTGCGAGAATGCTTTGACTTGGTCGAACAAAGTGGAAAGAAGCCAATTGAGATTTTTGACAAAATTGATGCCATGAAATATCAAAGTTGTAAAAAATTATTTAACAAGCTTGCTCCCAAAAAAAATCTTTCATAAAAAAAGGCCTATTGAAAAATAGGCCTCTTAAAATTAACTACTTAAGCTTAATAAGTTTTGTATGATAAATACTTGCCAGACAGCACTACTTGTACACGGTCACCTTTTGGATCTGGTTCACGCTGAATATCCATAGAAAAATCAATTGCACTCATAATTCCGTCACCAAACTCTTCGTGGATGAGTTCTTTAATGGTTGTGCCGTAAACACTCACAATCTCATACCAACGATAAATCAGCGGATCGGTAGGAACTGCTGTTGGTAAAGAGCCCTTATATGGAACAATTTGTAACCAAGCCATCTCTTCATCAGTTAGTTCAAATAACTTTCCAGCTACCTCAGCTTGTGCTTTTGTAAAAGTCATTTGACCTAGGCAAGCGGCTGTTACCCACTCTTTTGATTCACCAATTGAAGTAGCGATTTCACTCCACTTCATACCCTTACGAACTTTAGCTTCAATAATTTTTTGTGTAACGACTGCGCGGTCCATGTTTTTCTCCTTAAAAAATAAAATTTCTATACTGTTTCGGTATCAACACCTGGACGAACCAAGACTGGTTGATATCCATCTAACTCTCCCGTAGCCCCTTTGGCCTGCAGATCTTTTGATCGATTTATTAAAAAATCAACTAAATGATTACGCATTGGGTAATACATTGGGTCGTGATGTAAATTAGCTCTTTTACGATCTTTAGGGAGCGTATTAATCACAATTTCAGCAATGCGTGCATTGGGGCCATTACTCATCAACATAATTTTGTCTGATAACAAAATTGCTTCATCTACGTCATGCGTGATCATAAAAACAGTTTGAGCCGTCTCACTACAAATTTTGAGCAATTCATCTTGAATCACACCACGCGTTAAAGCATCCAAAGCACCGAAAGGCTCATCCAATAACAACATTTTCGGCTCAATGGCAAAGGCACGCGCAATACCGACTCTCTGTTTCATACCACCAGATAATTCAGACGGTTTTTTATTTTCAGCGTTTACCAATCCAACCATGTCTAAGTATTTTTTTGAATGGTTAGCAATCTTCTCTTTATTCCAATCCGGGTATTTGGATTTCACTGCAAAACAAACATTTTGTAACACGGTCATCCACGGCATTAAGGCATGTCCTTGGAAGACAACGCCACGCTCTAGACTTGGGCCTTTAATTTCACGACCAAGCATATAAGAGTAACCACTAGTCGCATCCTCTAAGCCTGCGAGCACATTCAAAATCGTTGTTTTGCCACAGCCAGAATGGCCGATAATACAAACGAATTCTCCACGTTCGATCTCAAAATTGATTCCGTCAAATACTGGCGGACCTTCTAATTTATAAGACTTACTGAGATTCTCAACTGTTAAAAATGATTTTTCAGTCTGCATAAGACACCGCCTTTTGTAATTCCGCAAAAATGATATCAAGAATCATTCCTACGAATCCAATCATGAGAATCGCAAAAATAACACTTGAAAGAGCCAGGTTATTCCATTCATTCCACAAAAAATAACCAATACCCGTTCCGCCTACTAGCATTTCTGCAGCAACAATAACGAGCCACGCGATTCCCATAGAAATACGCATACCCGTTAAGATCGTTGGGGCTGCAGCTGGAAGTATTACTAAAAAGGCTTTACGAAGGGGTGATACTTCCAAAGTCTTGGTTACATTAATCAGTTCCTTACGGACATTTGCCACCCCAAATGCTGTGTTGAGTAACATCGGCCAAATCGAACATATAAAAATAACAAAAATACCTGAGATGGAAGAATCCTTAATCGTGTATAAAGCAATGGGCATCCAAGCCAAAGGTGAAATAGGTTTGAAGATTTGGATAAACGGATTAAATGCTTGATAGATTAACGGTGACATACCAATTACGAATCCAAAGGGGAGTGCAACTAGTACAGCAAGGA
This sequence comes from Burkholderiaceae bacterium, assembly GCA_947448305.1. GTDB lineage: Bacteria > Pseudomonadota > Gammaproteobacteria > Burkholderiales > Burkholderiaceae > Polynucleobacter. Next base: position 4,457 of record CANFME010000066.1, on the reverse strand, counting down.
AAAAACCTAACCCGACACGCCCTAAAGAATAAGCTAACTGAATTCCAACACCCTTATCATTAGGACCGTTATCGTAAAAAGGGTGAGAGAGTTGCTTCGTAAAAGTTTGACCCATTTGTGTCAGAGTTGGAAACCCTGATTTTGGCACCGAATCCATATTATTAGACTCACTACTTTTGCCCATTAATGCATCATATTCACTTGTTGCACTAGAAACAGTTGGGGCTGACACTTTTTTAGGAGTCGTAGCAATGTGCCAAACAAAGAGCATAAATAATAAAATCAATAGCGAAAGTATCGATCCCTTTGTTTTTATTGAAAGCTTTTTCATTTTTATATCCTTAACTTAAGCTTTAATGGTTGGAAAAGATTTCAAATAGGCCGCAGGCTGGCTAGGGTCAAATTCTTTACCCATTATTTTCACCTTTTTGTATCCGGTTTTTGCCTCTGGTGGAATCGCAAGACCCATGTCATTCATGTACTTCTTCGCATCCGTTAGCAGAAATACTTTTTCAGAAATATCTTTGTAATTAACATCACCTTTGACATATCCCCAACGTTGCATTTGAGTTAACATCCAGGTCGCCATGGAGTACCAAGGAATTGGGTTAAAGTCGATTCTGTCTGGAACGTTTTGAACGTTACCAAGACCGTCAGCAAACTTACCGGTCAATACTTGCATCACGACCGTTTCAGGCTGGTTGAGATAATTTGCCGGTGAAATCACTTTAGCAATCAAAGGTCTATTAGCTGGGTCACGTGCCATGGTTGATGCATTAAGAACTGCACGGTATAGGGCTGCAAAAGTATTTGGATTTTTCTTAATAAACTCTTCTGATGTTCCAAAAGCACAACATGGATGGCCGTCCCAAATCTCTTTAGTTAAAATATGAATAAAACCTACCTCATCATAGACGGCTCTTTGATTAAATGGATCAGGTCCTAAAAAGCCATCAATATTACCCGCTCTTAAGTTTGCTACCATCTCAGGTGGTGGGGTTACACGAATTTGAATATCACGATCTGGATCAAGACCAGCTTGTGCAACGTAATAGCGTAACAAAAAGTTATGCATTGAATATTCGAAAGGAACCGCGAATTTCAAGCCCTTCCACATCTTTGGATCACGCTTATCTTTATGTTTATTTGCCAAAGTAATTGCTTGTCCATTCACATTTTGAATGGTTGCAACGCGCATTGGGTTAGGGTCCGAGCCTACCCCCATTGACATGGAAAGTGGCATTGGTGACAGAAAATGGGAGGCATCATGCTCCTTATTGATCATCTTGTCACGGATTAAAGCCCAACCAGCGGTTTTATTCAAAGTAACATTCAAACCCTGTTTTTTATAAAAACCGAGTGGGTCAGCCATGATTAAAGGGGTAGCACAGGTAATAGCAATAAAACCAATTTTTAGATCTGTTTTTTCCAGAGGCGCTTTTTCTTGAGCCATGGCTTGTAAGCTCTCAATTGGTAAAAATCCAGATAGTGCACTCATGGCACCACCAGTACCAACCGCTTTTAAGAAGGCACGACGACGGCTTTCTTGAGGAAATAATGCTTTAACCAAGCTTGCTTCCACAAAATCTGCGCTCATTTTTTCTTCATCAACTGAAGCTAATAAATCAAGCTTGTGCTCCGCATCTGATGCGTGTCTTCCACAACTACAGTGACTACTAAACAAGGGACGCTCTGAGTCGTATGGGCGGTAAGTATTCATTAAAACTCCTAATAGATAGTAAAAACAAACGTAGGTTAAGCATCAATATGGTGATTATTAGCTATTAAAGGGCGATAAATACCTTATTTATGCACCAATAAACCGCATCACGAATGTTTTGCACCAGAGATAACCATCACGCACCAATTTGGGATACTGGAAAAAATGACTAGCTTCATTTACTAATTTTTAATCATTATTTCTGAATAATTCTTGAATTAAATCAACGGCTCTTTGATTTAAAGTTGGTCAATTACCATATAAATTATTTCAATATGTTTTAAACATATTTTGTCAAATACTTAAAATCACCTAAAATTTGTACATAAGAAAAAATAAGGGGACTAACTTGAATACAAAGTATGACTATGTGATTATTGGCGCCGGGGTAGCAGGTTGTGTTTTGGCAGAGAGGCTTACTGAAAACCCGAGCACTCGTGTGCTTTTAATTGAGGCTGGTAAAGATACCCCTCCTGGTGAAGAACCTGCAGATATTCTAGATAACTACCCTACTTCCTATTACAACAAATCCTATATATGGCCGAACTTTAAGGTATCTTGGCGTAAATCTGAAAATGGTACGAGCAATTTTCCTCAGGGGAAAATTATGGGGGGCGGTGGTTCCCTAATGGGTATGGTGTCCCTTAGAGGTACCCCTGCAGATTATTCAGAATGGGTTGATCAAGGTGCTAAAAATTGGGGCTGGGATGACGTCCTACCTTATTTTAAAAAATTAGAAACTGATGTCGATTTTCAAAATGAAATGCATGGCTCAAGTGGGCCGATTCCAATTCGCCGTCTGCCAAAAGATCAGTGGCCACCACTAACCAAAGCAATTGCTAACTATTCTTTAAAAAATAACTTCCCCCTAATTAATGATCCGAACGCTGACTTTAGAGATGGATATGGCTCTACGCCAGTTTGTAATACCCCAAATCAAAGAGCCTCTACAGCTTTGAGATATATCACTCCAACCGTTAGACAACGTGCTAATTTAACGATGGTACATGAAACCCAAGTTGAGAAAATCTTATTTGAAGGTAAAAAGGCCATTGGTGTTCTTGCCAATCAGGCAGGTGGACAAATTACCTTTCTGGGTCAAGAAATTTTGGTATCTGGGGGAGGCATCTTCTCACCTGCACTGTTAATGCGTTCTGGAATTGGTAATGCAACGCTTTTACAAGAACTTCAAATTCCTGTCATTGCAAACCGCCCAGGTGTTGGTCAAAACTTACAAAATCATCCAATCTTATTTATTGGTTTTCACTTAAAAAAGGATGCACGTCAAAATCCCTCTTTACGGACTCACCCAAGTGCTAGCTTACGATTTTCTTCGCAGCTTCCGGATTGTCCTCCCGGCGACCTTTATGTCAATGTTCAAAGTAAAACCTCATGGAACGCCATGGGACTTCAAATAGGTAATTTAGCTCCCTGCGTTTTACGACCAAAATCGTCTGGACACGTCACAATTAAGAGTCCACTAGTTAAAGATCATCCTTTAACAGAGTTTAATTTCTTGAGCGACCCATCCGACATAACAAGAATGATGATGTCTTTCACTAAAGCTGTAGAAATTCTGGCAGATCAAGAAATCAAAAAGATGATGGGCAAACCATTTCCAGTCCGGTTTTCTGATCGATTAAGGCAACTTAACGAATATAATCCTCAAAATTTTAAGAAAGCAAATCGCTTAGCCACTTTATTAAATCTCTTTCCGGGCATTAGTGATTTTGTTTTAAGCCGCTTAACGGGGGACGCTATTGATTTAGATGCCCTCATCAGAAATCCACAGGATCTTGCGCAACATGTACAAAAAAATATTGCTGGTATGTTTCATCCAGTAGGCTCTTGTCGTATGGGCAATGAGGATGACCTAATGGCAGTTGTCAATTCAGAGGGGCAAGTTTATGGCGTTGGGAATCTAAGAGTGATCGACGCTTCGGTCATGCCTAATTTAATTGCTGGTAATACGAATATCCCAACCATTATGGTGGCGGAGAAAATGGCAGATCATATACTCAACAGTCAATCTTAGTAACACTTTCGAATAAAAAACATGGCGTATTCTTTTTAAAGAATACGCCATGTTTTCATTAATTGCCGCCAAAACCACTTAAAGCTTTTTACGTCTTAATTACTTTCTTTAAGCAGTCCAGCTTTACTCATAATGCCTCTGACCACTTCGCGACGTTTGTCTAAAAATGGGACTATGTTTTCAGGTGGCATGTAGTTCCAACTGGCATATTGATCTTGTACGAACTTAATAAAGTCCGGATCTTTAGCAGCCTGCTCAATCGCTTTAGAAAGTTTATTAGCAATGTCTTTAGGTAATCCAGTTGGGGCAATAATAATATTGAGAGATTCCCAAGTCACTGGATATCCTAATTCTTTCATCGTTGGCATTTTTTCATAAGGTGGAGGTGGCGTTGTTTCTGCAAGAGAAGCCAAGAAACGAACTTGACCACCTTCGAGTAATGCACGAGCTGAACCGAGTCCTGCAACACCTAACTCAGCGTGACCACCGCCCACTAATAAGGCAACCGCTGCACCTGCACCAGTGACTGGAATACTAGCCATCTCTAAATTAGCTCCAGTTAAAAGAGTTTGGGCACCTACCCACCAACTTTGACCAACCCCAGCAGTAGCTAAATTTACTTTTCCTGGATTGGCTCTTACATAGGTAATGGCCTCTTGAGCTGTTTTAAATTGCACCTGACTTTTATTAGATGCAATTAAG
>CANFME010000065.1 GCA_947448305.1 Burkholderiaceae bacterium | reverse complement strand
GACTTGCGCAAAAATTCCACGTTGAAACTCCGATTATTAGTGCGGTATGCGATATTTTATTCAGGGATGTCAAGGCGCTAGATGTCGTAAATAAAATGATGTCTAGAGATCCAAAATCAAAATAAATTGGTAAGAAATATCTAGTGTCTTAAACGCCATTTTGAAACCCGTTTTGACGCCATGCTTCATATGTAACAACGGCAACAGAGTTCGAGAGATTAAGGCTCCTACTATCTGGCATCATGGGTAAACGCCAACGATTTGTAAGAGAAATCTGGCCTCGCACCTCTTCAGGAAGACCACTGGTCTCATTACCAAAAATTAAAAAATCACCAACCTTAAAATTTGCTTTTGAAATCGAGTGACTAGATTTTGTCGTTAATGCATGCATTTGTTCAGGCTGCGGTTGCACCGTATTAATGAAATCAAGCCAGCTTTTATGGACTTGAAGGTTTGCGAATTCGTGATAATCAAGGCCAGCCCGTTTTAATTTTGAACTTTCTAAGAGGAAGCCGAGTGGTTCAATTAAATGTAATGTGCACCCAGTGTTTGCACTCAGACGAATTATGTTGCCTGTATTGGCAGGAATTTCAGGATGAACTAGGACAATATTGAACATGTTTGTGTTTTTTGGTTGGGCACTCGTATCATAATCCAATTACTAACCCAAAGTGCTCCTAGTGACTTTAATTCTTTGGCGAAATGATGATAAATATATTCGGATTGCATGTGGTTACCCACCACCCCAATCCGTAAATTACGAATGGATTTAATGAGTTCTTGTTTTGATTTGATTTGAAAAGGACTGTTAGTAGGAGTGAGTGTATTTTCGTTTGGATAGGAATCTAATAAAGTCAGAAGTAATGGAGTATTTCTTTGTTTGGCGAGTAATTTAGCGATTTCTAAATTACTTTGAAAACCACGTAATTGCGTTATCTTAATCGGTTCGGGTAGCGGAATAAGGAGGTCGACGGGTAAAAACTCTTGAGACATGAATTGATTCCAAACAATAAAAATGCCACGAGATTGTTTTAAGTTGCCGTGTAAATGAAATTTCTTAACCAATGGGACAAGCCGAGAGTTTTCAGAGCTAAGAGAGTGGGTTGTATCAAAGGCCCACTTTGCTACCTTACAACGTTTACAAACCCATGTCATGTTTGGATTAGCGCAGATAACGCATTTTTTAGACCTGAGCTCTAAAAAAAGACGGCTTAAACATTCTTTACAAATGACACTCTTTTGCCTTTGATTGCAAATAAGACAAGCACAAGGCGCAAAGATTTTAAAAAACTCGAAAATCAGGGGATAATTCAACATTTGTTAAGTAAATACTTTGATGATATGGGCATACGGAAAACTAAAATAATAGAGAACCCATTTTTATTATGGATAAAGACAGAACTGTCTGAGCGGATGGCTCAAAACTTGGCATTTATTAAGATCGAGCCCAATAAAATATTTCTTGAAAATAAAATCGACTTAAAAGCAGTCAAGGAATTAAAGAGAATCTACCCAAAAGCAAGCTTTACAGCTAATTTCTCATTGCGAAAAACCCTACTTGAAGTAATTCTTCAAATCAAAAAAGTAGCTACCAAAAATAGGGAAACATCCAATTTAGGAAGTGACTTTGACTTAATTTGGTCCTGTAATTTAGCTGTTCCGAAGGGGGAGAAGACTGAATCGAAAATAAAAACATGGCATGACTTGAACGCGACTGACGGGTTACTGATGCTGACCTATTTAGGGCCCGATACGGCGAAAGAGTACCAAGAAACTTTTTCAACTAAACCCGATATTGTTGATATGCATGATTTTGGGGATTTATTGGTTCACTGCGGCTATTCCGATCCAGTAATGACCATGGAGTACCTAAAATTAGAATATGAAGAGCTTGACATTTTGGTAAAAGAGTTAAAAGCTTTAAAACTGTTCCAAGCGTTGGATGATCTGAAAACCAGCCCAGAATTACTAGAAAAATTAAATCAATTGAAAAGTAATGACGGCAAATGGTACTTAACCCTAGAAATCGTCTATGGACATGCTTGGAAAGTAGCGAAAAAAAAGAAGCATATCGCTACAATTGATGCAAATTCTATTTTAGTGAAGAAAAAGTAAATTTTCACTTACGAATTGGTAAAAAAAGTACATTAATTTCACCAAATGGGATTTAAAAACAATAAAAGTGTCGATGTCAGCGAGTTATCAAAAATAAATAATATAATATGAATCTAAATTATAAAAATCTTCAATTGCTTAGGAAGAAAATGAACTACAACACTACAACAAAACGTCTCTTCACTGGGGCATGTGCAACTATGGTCGGTTTATCAGCATCATTTAGCGCACTTGCCTATAACGACATGCCTGGCGGTCCTGCCGTTCGACAGTTAAATTTTGCAGCACCAGTGACAAAAATAATGGAAGATATCCATTGGTTGCATTGGTTCATGATGATCATTTGTACGGTAATTTTTGTTGCTGTATTTGGTGCAATGTTCTATTCAATTTTTAAGCATAGAAAATCAAAGGGTAGTAAACCTGCTGATTTCCATGAGAGTACTACTGTCGAAATTATTTGGACAATCATTCCTTTGATCATTGTTATCGGCATGGCTCTTCCTGCAACGAAGACAGTTGTTGCTATGAAAGATACAACTAACGCTGACATCACGATTAAAGCAACTGGATATCAGTGGAAGTGGGGCTATGACTATATCAAGGGTGAAGGAGAAGGAATTGCTTTCTTATCAACTATGTCAACGCCACGTGAACAAATTAATAACTTAGCTGAAAAATCTGACACTTACTTGATGGAAGTGGACAACGAGGTTGTTGTACCGGTAAACAAAAAGATTCGAGTAATTACTACAGCAAATGATGTGATCCACTCATGGACCGTTCAAGGTTTTGGAGTAAAGCAGGATGCAATCCCCGGCTTCGTTCGTGATGCCTGGTTTAAAGCTGAAAAAATTGGTACTTATCGTGGTCAATGTTCAGAGCTATGCGGAAAAGAACATGCTTTCATGCCGATCGTTGTAAAAGTTGTGTCTGATGAAGACTATTCTGCTTGGGTTTCTAGCAAGAAAAAAGAGATGGCATCAATGGCTGATGATCCAAGTAAAACTTACACTCTTGAAGAAGCAAAAGTACGTGGTGAGAAAGTTTATGCTGCGAACTGCCAAGTATGTCACCAACCTAATGGTAAGGGTGGTGGAGCATTCCCTGCATTGGACGGTTCAAAAGTTGTTAATGGGTCAAAAGAAGGTCAGTACAAAATTTTGTTAAATGGCAAAAATGCGATGCCTAAATGGAGTGCTTTGTCTGATACAGAACTCGCTGCCGTGATGACTTATACAAGAAATTCTTGGGGCAATCATACAGGTGAAGTAATTCAGCCTAGTGATTTTGTAACAGCCCGAGCAGCTAAATAATAAATCGATTTATTGATAACCAATATACTAAGTTTGGAGATTTCATGAGCAATGTAACTACCCACGATACGATGCATGATCACAGTCACGACCACGATCATGCTCACGCGATGCCAACAGGTTGGAGAAGATGGCTATTCGCAACGAACCATAAAGATATTGGAACAATGTATCTTATTTTCGCGATGGTGAATTTGTTCGCTGGCGGAACAATGGCTTTGTTAATTCGTTTGGAATTATTCCAACCAGGCCTCCAGTTTCTTCGCCCAGAGTTTTTTAATCAGCTCACTACGTTGCATGGCTTAATTATGGTTTTCGGCGCCATCATGCCAGCCTTCGTAGGATTTGCAAACTTGATGATTCCATTGCAAATTGGCGCATCAGATATGGCCTTTGCTCGTATGAATAACTTTAGTTTCTGGATTATGCCGGTTGCTGCAAGCTTATTACTTGGTTCTTTCTTGGCACCAGGTGGTGCAGCTGCTGCGGGATGGACGCTTTATGCCCCATTATCAGTTCAGATGGGTCCTGGAATGGATATGGCAATTTTTGCTATTCATTTGATGGGTGCATCTTCAATCATGGGATCAATTAACATTGTTGTAACGATTCTTAATATGCGTGCCCCAGGCATGTCTTTAATGAAGATGCCAATGTTTTGCTGGACTTGGTTAATTACTGCTTACTTATTGATTGCAGTAATGCCAGTTTTGGCTGGTGCTATTACGATGGTTTTAACGGATCGTCATTTCGGAACTAGTTTCTTTGCTGCAGCAGGTGGTGGTGACCCAGTTATGTATCAGCATATTTTTTGGTTCTTTGGTCATCCAGAAGTTTATATTATGATTTTGCCTGCATTTGGTATCGTTAGTGAAGTCATTCCAACTTTTGCGCGTAAGAAATTATTTGGTTACAGCTCAATGGTCTATGCAACTTCATCCATTGCGATCTTGTCTTTCATTGTTTGGGCTCACCATATGTTTGCAACTGGAATGCCAGTTACAGGCCAATTGTTCTTCATGTATGCAACGATGTTAATTGCTGTTCCTACTGGCGTGAAAGTATTTAATTGGATTGCAACAATGTGGCAAGGTTCAATGACTTTTGAAACTCCAATGCTTTGGGCTGTTGGATTTATTTTCGTATTTACGCTTGGCGGCTTTACTGGCCTAATTCTTGCAATGGCCCCGATTGATATTGGTCTCCAAGATACTTATTATGTTGTTGCCCATTTCCATTATGTATTAGTGGCGGGTTCACTATTTGCGATGTTCTCTGGATTTTATTACTGGGCACCAAAATGGACCGGCTATATGGTCAACGAAACCCGTGGCAAAATCCACTTTTGGGGCTCAATGATTTTCTTTAATGTGACATTCTTCCCAATGCACTTTTTAGGACTTGCAGGTATGCCAAGACGCTATGCTGACTATCCAGTTCAATTTGCTGATTTCAATGTCATTGCATCTATCGGCGCCCTTGGATTTGGTCTTTCACAGCTGTACTTCCTCTTGTTCGTTGCTTTACCAACTTATCGTGGTGGTAAGAAAGCCGAAGCACAAGCTTGGGAAGGTGCTGAGGGCTTAGAGTGGACTGTTCCATCACCTGCGCCATTCCACACTTTTGAAACACCACCAGTTTTTACTAAATAAGAATAGACTCTATGAATTCGGATGTTAGTAAAAACGCTAGAAATCAGAAAATCTCATCCGCTAACAAGCGGATGGGTCTAACTTTGCTGAGTATTGCAGTTGTATTTTTTGCTTCGGTAATAGTAAAAAAACTTTTTATTGGGTAGGCTGAAGAGGTGTTAACTTTAGCAAATCTAAATAGAAAAATGTCATTCAAGTTGGTAGTGGTAACAATAATGATGTTTGGTTTCGGTTTCGCTTTAGTGCCGGCTTACCGTGCAATTTGTGAATTGACCGGCATTAATGTCATTACCAATAAAAATGAGTATGGAATTAGAGCTTTTGGTGCTAAGTCAGTTAAAGAAAATACTCAGGTTCAACAGGACAGAATAGTAACTGTAGAGTTTGATTCGAATGTGAAAGGACTTCTAAGGTTTAAGCCAACAAAGGGCTATCTGGAAGTTCATCCAGGAGAAGTAACTCAAATTGTGTATGAAGTTGTAAATGAACAAGATAGAGCAATTGTTGCGCAGGCTATCCCGAGCTATGCACCTAAAGTTGCTACCCAATACTTTACTAAGTTGGAATGTTTTTGTTTTGAGCAACAAACTTTGCAGCCGAAAGAATCTAAGCAAATGCCGGTATTGTTCGTAATTGATAAGGATCTACCGAAAGACGTCAAAACAATTACCTTGTCTTATACGTTTTTTGAAATTCAAGGGGCAACACCAGTGATTCGTAATGAAGTTAAACCTTCGAAAATTTAAAGTAAAAATTAATGTCTGAAAATAAAGCCCGATCTACATTTTTACAGTCCATGGTGGCGATAATGTGGGCGTTTCTAGGAGTTAGAAAAGGAGAGGGTCAAGAGCAAGATATGGCCTCTTTGTCGTTTGTTCATGTAATAATTGCAGCAGTTGTAGGAGTACTCATTTTTATGGGAATTCTACTATTAGTTGTTAAATTAGTTTTATTAAAATAGCTTATCAATATTTGTTTTTAGGAGCACTTTATGTCGTCAATACCTACTCAAGCCCCATACTACTATGTGCCTGAGCCATCACGCCATCCAGTCATGGCTAGCCTTGGTTTATTAGCCTTCGGATACGGAATGTCACAATGGGTAAATGGTCACCAATGGGGTGCCTATCTTACTGGTTTCGGTGTCCTTTGGTTATTGTTTGTTTTGTATCAGTGGTTTGGTGATGCGATTGCTGAATCAGAAGGTGGTCTTAATAGTGTCAACGTAGATGTTTCCTACCGCTGGTCTATGAGTTGGTTTATTTTTTCTGAGATTATGTTTTTTGGAGCATTTTTCTCATCATTGTTTTATGCAAGAAATATTGCAATGCCATGGTTGGGCGATATCGATAGCAGCCTAATTTGGCCTAATTTTTCTGCTGTTTGGCCAAATGCTGGCCCTGGTGGATTAGTCGAGAAATTCGAAACAATGGGCCCATGGCCAATTCCTACAATTAATACCGCAATTTTGTTGACCTCTGGTTTAACCGTTACTTGGGCGCATCATGCCCTCAGAGAGAATCACCGTAAACAAGCAATCCAGGGTTTAGCCCTAACAGTTGCTCTTGGTTTTATCTTTGTGTGTTTACAAGCTTACGAATATATCCATGCTTATTCTGAACTGAATTTAAAGTTAACCTCAGGCATATACGGTTCAACATTCTTTATGCTCACCGGTTTTCATGGTTTCCATGTGACTTTAGGCGCAATTATGTTAGCAGTCGTTCTTCGTCGTTTGATTAAAGGACACTTTACTGCAGATAACCACTTTGGATTTGAAGGTGCAGCATGGTATTGGCACTTTGTTGACGTGGTTTGGCTCGGTTTATATTTGCTAATTTATTGGATGTAAATCAAATCAAAAAAAACCGCTGCAATTACAGCGGTTTTTTTAACAGCTAAAGAATCAATTAGCTACCTACTCGTATTCCTGTACTTTGAATCCAACCCATGTAATGGGCGAACCAAACAGCTGCAAATAAAAAAATAGATAAACCGATCCTTAAAAATAACGATCTAACCATATTTGAATTTGAACCCTTGTCGCGCATCATAAAAAATAGCGCGGAACCAAGACTTAATAAAATGCAAACAAAAATTATTGGGATTAGTATTTTCATACGACAATTATCGCTCGAAATAAATTTATGATGCAATACTCCATCCGCCGGGATATCCTCCAGCGAAAAACCGCATTTGTCATGATGATATTTTTAGTTATCTTAGGCATTGAGTTAGGTAATTGGCAACTGCGAAGGGCGGAGTATAAGGAAAATTTAGCTAGTACTATTGCTTCCAAAGAAAATTTATATCCCTTGTCAGCTTCAAAAAAAAGTTGGCAATTAAATGAAGCGATTTATCACCAGATGATTGCAGATGGGGAGTGGCTGAATTATGAGGGGGTTTGGCTAGATAATCGCCCACATCCTAGCGGCCGAGATCCTAAAACAGGTATTACGACCGGTTTTAATTTGTTGATGCCTTTAAAAATAAAAGTAAATCAACAGGACTTTATTATTTGGGTGAATCGAGGGTGGGCGCCAAGAAGTTTTACGCAAAGAGATTTAGTTCCAAAAATTTTAGATATAAACACCCGAGTTCAAATTAAGGGAGTCGTGCTAGCGGATGCAGGCAAAACTTACAACTTCGGGGAAGAAAACTATTCAACTGCAAGCGATGGTAAAAGATTAGTTCAAAATCTTAATATAGAAAACTTATCAAAAAAATTAAACTTACCTTATCAACCATTTGTTCTGCGACAGGGTAACTCTGATGATTTAGACGGTTTGGAGCGAAATTGGCCAGCGATGGACTCTGGAGTAGCCAAACATAACGCCTATGCTTTGCAATGGTTTGCACTTTCATTAATGACCTTTTTATTTTGGTTAATTACCGGAATACGCAAGCAATCGAAAAGATTGGGATAATAGAAGATTGTCCAGAAACAGAAATTTATGAACGAAGATACTCCTCTCATACCAGCATCCAAAATAAACTCATTTTCAAAGTCCTCTACAAGAAAAGGTCGTTGGCAGATGTTTTTACTTTTAATGGTGTGTGCTGCGCCTGTTATTGCTTCTTATGTCACCTTTTATTTGATAAAGCCTACGGGCGGTCAAACCAACTATGGGGAACTGGTCTTTCCAGTAGAACCTGTTCCAGAGGAATTTCTATTGCCAAAAGTGAAAGGCAAATGGACGCTATTGATGGTAAGACCTGCTCAAAACTGCGAAACAGACGAAGAAAATTGCTTAAAGCAATTATTTCTAATGCGACAAGTCAGGGCTGCAATGGGTAAGGAGAAATCAAGATTGCAGATTGTATGGCTAGTTAGTGACCAGGCCATGATTAGCGAAAAAATTTTAAACGCCTATGATCCAGAAATTGCCGGCGTCAATATTATTCAGATGCCACAAGAAGGGACCGAGCGTGAGCAACTCGACACTTGGTTAAATCTCCATCAAAATCCTAACGCATTACAACTATTAGATCCAAGTGGTGCGCGCATGATGCAATATCCAGTGAGTAAAGATGGACCAGTATTTAACAAGATGCGTAAAGATATTGAAAAGCTTTTGAAGTGGAATTCAACAGGTAAGACGGGTTCCTGATCATGTCCTTGATGTTGATCATTCAGTTGGCAGCTATCGCCTTATTTATGGGGGCGATTCCACTTATAGTCAATGCTTATAGGGGTAATAAGCTCGGACTACACCACTTGAGTTCCATAACCTTATTTATCACCTTTGATTTAGTCCTATTTGGAGCTTTTACCCGCTTAACTGATTCGGGCTTAGGTTGTCCAGACTGGCCTGGATGTTATGGGCACTCAAACCCCCTATTGGCCTCGGATCAAATTTCTCTCGCACAATCACAAATGCCTTTTGGGCCAGTAAGTCAAAGTAAAGCTTGGATAGAAATGTTACATCGTTACTTTGCTAGCGGGGTCGGCTTTTTGATTTTAAGTATGGCAATACTTTCATGGATCAATCGAAAAAAAATAGAAAAATGGATCACAAATTTAGCAATAGGATTATTTTTTTTGGTTTGCCTACAAGGAGCTTTTGGTGCATTTACTGTAACCCTTAAATTACAACCCATCATCGTGACAGTGCATTTGCTATTAGCACTTTTGTTGTTAATGGGTTTAGTGGTTTTTAATCATGGCACCCATGTTAATCAGGGAGAGTTAAAAAAAGATCCTCAATATTTGAGAGTCCATACAATTGGACTATTACTAGTGTGTAGCATACAAATATTTTTAGGCGCGTGGGTAAGTACTAATTACGCTGTCTTAGCATGTCAAGACTTTCCAAGCTGTAATGGTAGTTTAGTACCCTCCATGGATTTTCAAAATGGCTTTACATTTTGGCGTGAACTCGGTAAAACAGAGACTGGTGATTACTTACCCATAGAAGCTTTAATAGCGATTCATTGGCTTCACCGTGTTTTTGCTGCAGTTGTTTTTCTTTCAGTCACAACTTTTTACTTTAATTACCGTAAGCTCAGTTTATCGGGAACATCGATCTGGCATTTGAGCCTGAGAAAGTGGTTAAAAGTCTTAGTGGGATTGGTCGTATTACAATTTGTAACTGGAATTTCTAATGTAGTGCTAAATTGGCCATTAATCGCAGCTTTAATACATACTGGCGGTGCAGCACTTTTAATCATCACTTCAACAAAGTTACTGTTGTTAGCAACACCAAAACCTAATAATTAATTAATGAGCAATTCAAATTCTTTACCTATCCCTAAATGGCGTCAATATTATTTATTGACGAAACCTAGGGTTACCCAGTTAGCGGTATTTTGTGCTGTCATTGGCATGTTTTTAGCAGTACCTGGCATGGTTCCTTTAAAACCATTAATAGGTGGGTCAATTGGCATTTGGTTATTGGCGAGTGCTGCGTTTAGTGTGAATTGTTTAATTGAACAAAAGGTAGATGCCAAAATGAAGAGAACTTCATGGCGTCCATCAGCCACTGGCGATGTAACGGTCAATCAAATATTGATTTTTTCAGCTATTCTAGGGGGTCTAGGGATGGCCTGTTTATGGTACTTTGCTAACCCCTTAACCATGTGGTTAACTTTTGTTACTTTTGTCGGTTACGCGGTTATTTATACTTGGATTTTGAAGCCAGCAACCCCACAAAACATTGTTATTGGCGGACTGTCTGGCGCAATGCCCCCCGCTTTAGGTTGGGCCGCTGTTGCTAATGATTTATCCCCTGAGGCTTGGCTTCTTGTATTAATTATTTTCGCGTGGACTCCACCGCATTTTTGGGCTTTAGCTCTTTATCGAAGAGAAGATTACGAAAAGTCTGGCTTGCCGATGTTGCCAAATACGCATGGTGAAAAATTCACACTTCTTCATATCATTCTTTATACGTTGATACTTTTGGCAGCCTCAATATTGCCCTACGTTTACCAAATGAGCGGTTATTTATATTTGGTGAGTGCGCTTATCTTAGGCGGAGTATTCTTGTGGTATTCCATCCAACTTTATTACCATTACTCCGATCAATTGGCTAAAAAGACCTTTAAGTATTCAATTATCTATTTGTCAGTCTTATTTTTAGCTTTACTAGCAGACCATTATGTTTAAAAAAAATATTTTTTCCGTCGGGATAAAATTTTCAATCATTTTATGTCTAATTTCTGCCTTATTTGCATGTGATTATGCTCCGAAAAAATTCTTAAATGCTGACATTACGGGATCCAGTGCATTTAACCCAAACTTTGAACTAGTCGATCATCAGGGAGCTACAAGACACTTATCTGATTTCAATGGGAAAGTGTCTATTATTTTCTTTGGATTTACACAGTGTCCAGATGTCTGCCCTACCACCTTAACTGAAATTAAAGAAGTAAAAGAGTTATTGGGTAAGGACAAAGATAAGCTTCAAGTAATTTTCATTACAGTTGACCCCGATAGAGATACTCAAGAGATCTTAGCTCAATATGTTCCGAGTTTTGATCCTAGCTTTTTAGGTTTAAGACCAGCGACTCCTGAAGCTTTAGAACAAGTTATAAAAGGTTATAAGATATTTGTCCAAAAAGATTACTCAAAGGACGGAAAGAACTACACAATCAACCATACTGCTGGAAGTTATGTGGTGGATAAAGAGGGGAAATTACGGTTATTTATTAAGCATAACCAAGGTACCCAAGCTCTTGTGAATGATTTAAAGCAATTAATTAATTAAGCGCTGAAGGCTAATTTCATTTTCTTTAAAGCAACGGCTTCAATTTGACGAACTCTTTCTGCAGAGATATGCAACTCATCAGCTAGATCATGAAGCGTTAATGCTGTGCCGCCAACGAGATTGGGCAACCAACGAGATTCAATAATTCTTCGTGAGCGATCATCTAAAGAATCTAAGGCTTTTTGTAGGCCATCCAACTCTTGATTTAACTCATCTTGTTTCATCAGAACTTGGGTTGGTTCAAGACGGGAGTCTGACATCCAACTACCTTGTTCGCGTATCTCACCATCATCATTCTCAGGCTCTAAGGCAATATCGGCTCCTGAGAGTCGAATTTCCATTTCTCTGACGTCTTGTTGATTGACCCCTAAAGCAACGGCTAAGTCTCTCACTTCGTCTGAGCTAAGAGCATTAAGTGTGGGTTTATTGCTTCTTAAATTAAAAAATAATTTTCTTTGCGGCTTGGTCGTTGCAACCCGAACTAGACGCCAATTTTTTAAAATAAACTCATGAATTTCAGCTTTGATCCAAAAAATTGCGTAAGAAACTAAACGCACACCTTGATTCACATCAAAACGTTTTACAGCTTTCATTAAGCCAATATTGCCTTCTTGTATCAGATCTGCATGAGGCAAACCATAACCGAGGTATTGCCTAGAAACAGAAACGACTAAGCGTAAATGACTGAGAATGAGCTTTCTAGCTGATTCCAAATCATTTTCCTCTTGTAACTTTTTTGCGTACTCTACTTCTTCTGAAGCAGTTAACATTGGCATTTGATTTACTGCTGAAATATAAGACTCTAAGGAGCCAATTCCACCAGAGGGTAATACCGGCATTTGAGGTATGAGCGAAGCCCCCTTCTTCTTTGAAGGAATAACTTCAGTATTTAAATGAACTAGGTTTGCACTCATCATATGATAATTTTAGCACTCCTATTTAAAGAGTGCCAATATTTTTCAATGATTAAATAAGGAAAAATTAATTAATATAAATATAAAAATTAGAGTATTTTTGGGGAGTTTTAAGAAAATTAAAAAAGCCTTGAAAAATTAACGTCATTGAATTCCATAGGAATGGTGAGGACTTATAAAATGGGGGTTTAACTCATACAAGTTGCCCAAAAGGTTTTTTCTCATCAGAGTTGATCAATATGAAATCAACTTCCACAATTGAATTCAATACTCAAAAGGCGGCCCATGCTTTTTTGGAAAAAATAGCTCTTCATTACGATGTGAGTAGGATAATTTTGTTTGGTAGTCGTGCCCGTAATACGCACGAAATTGAAAGTGATGCGGATATTGCGGTTCTCTTAAATGGAACTGCTGGTCGTTTTATTACAACTAAGTTTGCGATGGATGATTTAGCCTACGATATACTTTTAGAAACTGGTATTCGGATTCAGCCACTACCAATTTGGCAAATAGAATGGGACCACCCTGAAAAATACTCTAATCCAGAGTTGCTGAAAAATATTCAAATAGAAGGTATTGTTCTTTGAAAGCTAAAGAACTATTTGTAAAGGCTCAGACTGCTGCATCGTCAGCTAAAATACTGCTTGATTCAAAGATCTAGATGGTGCTTGTAACCGTGCTTATTACGCTATGTTTGATGCTGCTCGAGCTGCTCTTATAGCTACTGGCCACGAACAGGACATTGTTAGTACGAAAACTCATGGTGGGCTAATTTCAAATTTCAGTCTTAAACTGGTCAAGACAGGTCAGGTTTCACTCAGTTTAGGTAAATCTTTAAATAAGGTTGAAGATCTTCGATTAATGGCGGACTATAAAGGCGATACAGTTGAGTATAACGATGCAGCCTGGGCTGTTGAGCAAGCTAATATTTTCGTAATTGAACTTATTAATAGCTTTGGACTTAACGGCGTAGGTTGATTAAAAAATTGGGTTATAAAAATTGTGCAGAAATTGAGTAACTTAATCACTGACTAACTCTTTTGCAAATGCTCCAGCATCAAAAGGAATTAACTGATCTACACCTTCACCAATACCGATTGCCATGATTTGGGGCAAAATGTGGCTAGAAGATAAAACGTGGGAAATGGCACATAAAACACCACCTTTAGCAGTTCCATCCATTTTTGTGATAATGAGACTAGAAAGATCAAGCGCTTCATGAAAGGCTTTTACTTGTGAAACGCCATTTTGACCCGTATTTCCATCTAATACCAAAACCGTATGATGAGGTGCAGAAGGGATAAGTTTCTGAATGATTCGCTTAACCTTTTTAAGTTCTTCCATTAAATGGCTCTGAGTAGCTAGCCTACCTGCAGTATCAATTACTAAAACATCCACATTCCTAGCAATTGCAGCGCCAATTGCATCATGCGCCACGGTGGCGGCATCGCCAGTTGTCTGATTTATTACCTCAACCTGATTACGTTTACCCCATTCTGCCAGTTGTTCACGGGCAGCTGCTCTAAATGTATCCCCTGCAGCGAGAAGAACTTTCTTATTCTGACGTTGTAAGGCATAACAAATCTTACCGATTGATGTAGTTTTCCCGGCACCATTGACGCCAACTATGAGCCAAATTTCAGGATGATTTGTAGGGGTATGTGAAATTAGTGGATTGTTAGTAAACTCTAAGGGTTGAAGAAGTTTAATAATTAACTTTTCAAGAGCTGATTTTAAAACTTCACCATTATCAATTTTTTCTTTTTTTGCAACAACTCGAAGTTGAGAGATGAGTTCGTTACTGGCGTGAATACCAACATCTGCCATGAGTAATGACTCTTCTAAGGATTCAAAGAGTTCCTCATCAACACGAGTACGTTTGAAAATAGAAGAAAGAGATTTGCGCAGTCCGAACATAGATTAATATTTTAAGCGAAGAGCTAGGGGATTACAAAGAAAGACTATGAGCATAAATAATCGACAAATTTTGAAATGTATTCTATTGGGCATAACTCTAATTTATCAGAGCTTTGCGTCTGCTGAGCAAAATCAAGGAAAGTATATCCACGAAAAGCAATTAAGTAACGGCTTGCGCGTTATCGTGAAAGAAGATCATCGATCGCCAACTGTGGCGCATATGGTTTGGTATAAAACCGGTTCGGTCGATGAAGATATTGGCGTTACGGGCGTGGCGCATGTTCTAGAGCACATGATGTTCAAGGGTACAAAAACGATTGGACCTGGAGAG
>CANFME010000064.1 GCA_947448305.1 Burkholderiaceae bacterium | reverse complement strand
GGACGTCAACTGATTCAAAGCCAGCTAAGCTAACTGCTCTTGCCATTTCGATATGAGAGTTAACACCCTGCTCTCTTAAAATGGCAACCTTGGGTTTTAAATTCAAGGATAAGTAAGGTGCGGCTGGATTCTCATTTGGATCAAATGTAAGGATCGGAGATATGCCGGGATCAGTACGGTCATTCACCATATTTTTTTCAGAGGCTGCACACTCCGGATTGTCCCTAAGAGATGCAATGATCGAGCTATTTTGTTCCCAAAGAGTTTGTAATTCAACGCGAGGTTTTTGGAAAATGATTTTTGCATCACGCCAAATTTCAATCGCGTCTGATGTATTTATCTTCGCGATAACGTGGGAGTTAGCACTTAAGCCAAATTGACGTAACTCTGAAAATACTTGATCACGTTGTTGACGATTAATCTGAATTACCACACCTAATTCTTCGTTAAATAAAGCTTTGATGGTACTCTCATCACGACGGCCAGAAATCTGTGAAGCCCAATTCTTGGCATCGCCATAATCTGATTCGTGACCTTTTTCCATCACAAGTAAATCAATATTGATAGATAAACCCACTCTAGAACAAAATGCCATTTCACAGAGTGATGCAAATAATCCGCCATCAGAACGATCATGATAGGCTAAGATTAACTGCTCATTTTTTAATGCCGTAACCGCTTGGGTAAAACGAATTAATAAGTCTGGCGAAGCTAAATCTGGACAGTTTGACTCCTCTTGATTTGTGATCTGAGCAAGAACACTTCCCCCCATCCGATTTTCTTGGAGTCCTAAATCGATAAAGATTAGTTCAGTTTCTGGATTCTTTTGTAATAAAGGCGTTAATGTTTTACGAACATCTGCAACGGGTGCAAAGGCAGAAATAATTAATGATACGGGAGACGTTACGCTCTTTTTTTCATCATGGTCTTGCCATTGTGAACGCATCGATAAGGAGTCTTTACCAACCGGTATTGAAATACCTAAAGCTGGACAAAGCTCCATACCAACAGCTTTAACCGCCTCATATAATTTAACATCTTCTCCGTCAGTACCACAGGCTGCCATCCAGTTTGCTGAGAGTTTTAAATGAGAAATTTCTTTAATATCAGCACTAAATATATTAGTCACAGCCTCACTCACAGCCATTCTTGCTGCGGCTGAGGAGTTGTAAATAGCGATAGGAGATCTTTCACCCATGGCCATCGCTTCACCTTGATAACCTTGATAATCCATCATCGTAACGGCACAGTCAGCTACAGGAACTTGCCATGGACCAACCATTTGATCACGATGGGTTAAACCCCCAACTGATCTATCCCCAATGGTGATTAAAAAAGACTTACTTGCAACGGTAGGATGAGAAATGACAGAGTTAATTGACTCACTTAAGGAAATGATGCTCCAGTCTGTAGTGTGCTGGGGAATGCTTAAGGTCTTCACATCTCGGTGCGTCAAAGGTGGTTTACCTAGAAGTACTTCCATCGGAATATTAATCGGTGTGAACTGACTATCAGTTGATTGATATTTAGTATCTTTTAGGAGTAATTGTCGTTCTTGGGTCGTTTTACCTACGACGGAAAATGGGCAACGTTCTCTGGCACAAATTTCTGAAAAAAGGGCAAGGCTTCCTTCTTTTATGGCTAAGACATAGCGCTCTTGAGATTCGTTACACCACATTTCAGCAGGACTTAACCCAGACTCCTCAATTGGAATCTGACGCATATCAAAAATAGCTCCAAGCCCTGCACCATCTGCCAGTTCAGGAAAAGCATTCGATAAGCCTCCAGCCCCTACATCATGGATAGACACAATCGGATTATTTTCACCCATATGAATACATGCATTAATGACTTCTTGAGCTCGACGTTCAATTTCTGGATTACCTCGTTGCACAGAATTAAAATCTAAATCACTCGCATTTGTACCAGTAGTCATGGAGCTTGCTGCACCTCCGCCCATACCGATTTTCATACCTGGACCGCCTAATTGAATGAATAAATCACCACTCATTATTTCTTTTTTATGGGTATGAATATCATCAATTGATCCAATCCCACCGGCAATCATAATCGGCTTATGATAGCCCCATCTTTTACCATGAATCGTTTGTTCGAATACTCTAAAGTATCCGCCTAGGATTGGCCTACCAAACTCATTATTAAAAGCAGCACCACCGATCGGACCATTAATCATGATCTCAAGTGGGTTTGCGATTAAGTCTGGTTTACCAAATGCTGGTAGTTCCCATGAACTAGTAAAGTTTGGGATTTGTAAATTAGAGACAGAAAAACCCGTTAAACCGGCTTTAGGTCGACCGCCAATACCAGTAGCGCCTTCATCTCTTATTTCTCCACCAGCACCTGTTGAAGCACCTGGGAAAGGAGAAATAGCCGTTGGATGATTATGCGTTTCTACCTTCATTAAGGTATGAATTAGGCGAGATTTTTCTTCATAAACTTTCGTTACTGGATTTGGGGAGTAAACCCGACTTTCGACACCCTCCATAATTGCGGAGTTATCAGAATACGCAACTATTGTCCCAGTTGGGTGTAGTTGATGTGTATTACGAATCATGCTAAACAAAGATTT
This sequence comes from Burkholderiaceae bacterium, assembly GCA_947448305.1. Taxonomy (GTDB): domain Bacteria; phylum Pseudomonadota; class Gammaproteobacteria; order Burkholderiales; family Burkholderiaceae; genus Polynucleobacter. The sequence goes on along the minus strand of CANFME010000064.1, from coordinate 11,940 downwards.
TTCCTGTTGGACACCATCAATGGTCCAGCTAGCATTAAAAATTTTGTGCCGACAGTGCTCACTATTTGCTTGAGCAAACATGATAAGTTCAACATCAGTCGGATTTCTTTTTAAAAGTTTGAAATTATCTTCTAAATAATCAATTTCATCAGCTGATAACGCAAGTCCTAATTCTGTATTTGCTTTTATTAAAGCATCTTTCCCTTCCGTAAATAAAGCGACTTCATTAAAAGGCTTATCCGGTAAAACTTGATATAAATTCTCGATTTGGGCAAAGGCCTCAAAAACCGACTCTGTCATACGGTCATGAGTCAAACGATACAAGCTCATCAACTGATCTTGAGTTAATTCTTTATTAGACTCGTAGGTATAGCAAATTCCTCTTTCTAAACGAAGTGGATTAAGGTGACAAATTTTTGCAATATCGGTAGCTTTACTGGCCCAAGGGGAAATGGTCCCAAGTCTTGGTGTAACAAAAAACGACTTTTGTTTTTTATTTTTCTGTACAAGTTCATTACTCGGACTTTTTAATAAAGTCTTTAATTGGTTTAAGGTATCGTCGGAAACATCACCATCAGTCCAAATAAAGAACTGATATTGAGATTCGATTGATTTAATCGGTAAATGATTGGCTTTAAAAGAATCCAGCAGCTGAATTTTTCTAAAGTTGGATAGAGCTAAAGCTCCTGGTAAATGATGAAATTTAGGCATCTTGTAATTATACGAAATGCGCAAAGTAAAAGGTTTAAATTAAGATAGGTCGATCGGAAAGTTCATTGGGAGTGATTACTTGAGCTGGATAAAATTTACGCAGGATTTGATCAATTTCATGGATACCAACTAATACACCCGCCTGAAAATCACTGTTTTTTAGGTGAGTTTCCATCGCTTTACAAACATTTTGCCAAAACTCATCCCCTACCTTTTGATGAACACCCCGATCTGCAATAATTTCAAAGGCATGATCAGCCATCAATAAATAGATTAAAACGCCATTATTGTTTTCTGTATCCCATATTTTTTGAAGAGAAAATACTTCGATCGATCTTTCGCGGCTTGATTGTTGATGCCAAATTGCATACGGAGATAAGGTGGTTTCAATAACGACCCGAATTTGACCTGAATGACCAATTTCACTTTCTGCAATTCTAGCTTCGATTTGTTGAAGTGCATAAGCTGGAAAATGCTTTTTTGTTTGTCTGCTGGTAGCAAATAAATGTTTGAATAAGCGTGAAAAATTAACCATTACCAACTCCCAGAAGAACCACCGCCACCAAAACCGCCTCCTCTTCCCCCACCAAAACCGCCACCACCTCCATTACTAAATCCACCACCGCCACTAAAACCGCCAAAGCCACCGATACCTCGACCACCCAAACCACCAAGAATCGTTGCAAAAAATCCAATCACAGCAGCAATAATTGCAATTCCCAAAGTCCCAGTAATAAACCATGCTAAAACACCTGTAATACCAGCGGTTAGACTACCGCCTAGTAAATTACCAAGCAGTTTTTTCAAAATCGAACCAACAAAAATTGCCACCATGAAGGCAATCATCAGCACACCTTCAAATCCATCTTTCTGAGAATTTACAGATGATGTATTTGCTGGGGGTGGTAAAGCCTCACCATTAATAATTTGAATTGATTTTGCAAGGCCAGAAATGATGCCTTCGTAAAACATTCCTTGCTTAAAGTAAGGAGTCATAATTTCACTAATGATCCTTTTCGTTGTCACATCAGTAAGGGCCCCTTCCAAGCCGTACCCTACTTCAAATCTGAACCTTCGATCATCCTTGGCAATGATCAGTAAAAGACCATCATCAACTTTCTTACGCCCAAGCTTCCATTGATCAACTACGCGAATTGAAAATTGCTCGATTACTTCTGGCTGGGTTGTTGGAATTATTAATACGGCAATTTGAGTTCCACGCGTCTTTTCATAAGCATTTAATTGATTTTCTAAACTACTTTTTTGCTCAGGCGTTAAGGTATTGGTTAAGTCCGTAACTAAACTTGTTAGAGGTGGAACCACAATCAGCCCATCTACAGGATCATTTGTTTTACTATTACAAACCAATGTGGAAAATAATAAAACAAGAAGGAGCGTCCATTTGGAAAAAACAGACGCTACTAGGGTGTTATTCATTTTGAAGAATTAAAGTCAACTGTAGGCGCTTTGGAAATCGCTGCTTCATTTTCAACCGTGAAATTTGGTTTAGCTTTGTAACCAAAAATCATTGCTGTCAAATTATTCGGGAAAGTCCTTACATTGACGTTGTAATCCTGAACAGACTTGATATAACGATTTCTAGCAACGGTAATACGGTTCTCAGTACCTTCTAACTGCGCTGAAAGATCTCTAAAGTTGGCGTCTGATTTTAATTGGGGATAGTTTTCAGAAACCACCATCAGTCGCGACAAACTACCTTTTAACTCATTTTGAGCTGACAAGAATTTCTTAAAAGCTTCTGGATCATTCACAAGTTCAGGACTTGCTTGTATTGTGCCAACCTTCGCTCTGGCTTCAGTCACCTGTGTAAGCACATCCTTTTCCTGAGTAGCGTAACCCTTGACGGTATTAACTAAATTAGGGATTAAGTCAGATCTTCTTTGGTACTGATTTATTACCTCAGCCCAATCAGCTTTAATTTGCTCATCGGAAGATTGAAAACTATTGTACCCACAACCAGTTAAAACAGAGGTCATCATTAAGGTGATACTTAAAGCACGTAAAGTCTGAATAAATCGCATATTGAGTTCCTTTTAAATATTAATAATTAGGGTTATAAAAAAGCTACTCGATTAATCTTTTTTCAAACACTCACTCATAAACTCAGAGAAATCAGCTTTTACTCTACCAGCACCCATTTTGGAACACTCCCTCATTTTTAAATTTTGTGAAGTCAATGGCTTGCCATTTTTATCCAAATCTTTTGGGCCAGGTACTAGCTCACCAATCTCTCTTCTTGCTGCTGCACCTTCAGCTGCAGCTTTACCCTTCGGCTCGGCAGTAGCTTTTTTCTCGCTAGGGCTTGATTTAGTTGTTTGAGTCTCTTTAGCTAATGATTTTTCTTCAGCAGCTTTTTTCTCCTGTGCTACACGCGCTCTTTTTTCAGTTGCCGTTTCTTTGACCACTTTCTCGTTGATCTCAGCAGCCTCTTTTGGAACAACCTTTTCTTCTACTTGAGCTTTCTTTTCTTCTGCTAAGCGCTCTTTCTTTTGTGCAGCAGTTTCTTTAGCTGGTTTTTCAGCTTTCGTATCGGCTGCTGGCGCAGCTGCTTTATCTGCTGCTTTTGCTTTCTTTTCTTCTGCTAAGCGCTCTCTCTTTTCTGCAGCAGTTTCTTTAGCTGGTTTTTCAGCTTTCGCATCAGCTGCTGGCGCAGCTACTTTATCTGCTGCTTTTGCTTTCTTTTCTTCTGCTAAGCGCTCTTTCTTTTCTGCAGCAGTTTCTTTAGCTGGTTTTTCGGCTTTTGTATCGGCTGCTGGCGCAGCTGCTTTATCTGCTGCTTTTGCTTTCTTTTCTTCTGCTAAGCGCTCTTTCTTTTCTGCAGCATTTTCTTTAGCTGGTTTTTCAGCTTTCGTATCGGTTGCGGGCACAGCTTCTTTATCTGCCGCTTTTGCTTTCTTTTCTTCTGCTAAACGCTCTTTCTTTTGTGCAGCAGTTTCTTTCGTAGCCTTTTCATCTTTAGTGGCAGACGTTGCATCTAATTTAGCTTTTTTCTCTTCAGCCAATCTAGCCTTACGCTCTGACGCAGTTTCTTTTTTTTCAGTTACTGCAGATTCAGTGCTTCCAGTTCCAGAATTTGCTTGGGCGAAACTTTGTAGCGGTTGAGTCAACAAAAAGAACGTGAGAAATAAAGCAGAAAGTCTTTTCATAATGAATCTCCAAAATTAAGGTAAAAACTATATTTATTTAATCTAATGTACCACTATTTAATTGCAAAATCCTATCACACTGCTTTGCCAAATTAAGATCGTGGGTCACTAAAATAACAGTTGTTTTAAATTTTTCATTTAACTGAAATAGTAAATCCGTTACAACACTGCCGTTTTTTTCATCGAGACTACCTGTTGGTTCATCAACAAACAATATTTCAGGATCATTAATAAATGCTCTGGCTAGAGCAACCCTTTGTTGTTCTCCACCAGACAAGGTATTGGGGTAAGCTTTTATCCTATTACTTAGACCAACCTTATCAATCAATAATTTAGCTTTATTTTCAAAATCGCTATTTAATTTCCCCCCAATTTCAATGGGTAGCAATACATTTTCTAAAACATTTAACTCGGGAATGAGTAAAAAGTTTTGAAATAAAAACCCCACTCGATTTTTTCGTAGATTTGCTCTCTCATCCTCATTCAAATCAGAAAGTAATTTACCAAATAACCTTACCTCGCCAGTGTAGTCGGAGTCTAAACCCGCTAGAATACTAAGTAAGGTAGTTTTACCTGATCCAGAGCTTCCTAAAAAAGCGATTTTCTCTCCTGGTAATATCTCTAAATTGATATCCTTGAGAATTTCAATTTTTCCAGTTCCCTGTTTTACTTCCTTCGCAAGATGTTTTGCTGAAATGTATGAGTTATTCATTTTCAATGTGCTATTAATTTAAGATAAGGTAGTTGGAATGTTAAGGAAATTTTCATATTCACTTATTGTATTGCTTAGTTTTATTATTTCACCTTCCGAGAATTTTGCCCAAGGAGTTAATCCAGAGAAATCACCGATTTTAGTACTTGGTGACAGCATTTCAGCTGGTTATGGTGTTATCACTGGAAAAGCTTGGATTGATTTAGTTCAAAAACAATTGATTACAAAACAATTACCCTATGTAATGGTTAATGCCAGTATTAGTGGTGATACATCTTCTGGTGGATTATCACGTATTCGACCATTATTAGAAAAACATCATCCACAAATAGTGGTTCTTGAACTAGGGGCAAACGACACACTGAGAGGATTCCAGATTGAGCAGACTGAAGGTAATCTTCAAAAAATCATCGATCTCAATAAGCAATATCAAGCGAAGACATTACTTGTTGGTATGAAAATTCCGAATAATTACGGCCCGAAATATACCCAACAAATAGAGCAAATGTATCAAAGGCTAGCTAAAAATAACCAACTGGTTTTTATCCCATTTTTACTTGAAAAATTTGCCTTAAAAAGGGAGTTTTTCCAAGACGATGGGATTCATCCAACCACTTCAGCACAACCAATGATTGCTAAAACAGTTACTGATAAACTTTTACCAATGTTGAAGTAATTTAAAAATTAGTTTTCAAATATTTAACCGTTGCACGATCTTTGATATTATCCAAATAAGCAGAAACCTCTGCTTGATTAGTTAAAACACCAATTTGCTGATACTGTTGCAACAAAATATTGGGGTTAGACTTTTCACCCGGACGAACTTGATTTATTTTATAAATTGCAAATCCGCTGCCAGGTATGTTGCTCGAAACAACTACTGGAAAACTACCCTCTTTTGCATTAAAGATTCTCTCAAAAGGCTCACCAGATAAATCGGCGGGACGATTTCTAGAGACCCAGATAGGTTTTGAAAAATCCTTGGAATCAACTTTTTGTGAAGGCTCTTTTTGTAACTTAGCAAAAACATCCATTCCAGCTTTAATCGCTGCTTCTTCAGCTTTCTTTAAACTTACTATTTTTTCGATATCGGCTTTTACCTTTTCAAAAGGTAGCGTTGAAGCTGGGTGACTTTGCTGAACACGAGCAGCTACTAAAACCCCAGGACTTACTTCAATTGCTTCAATATTCTTTCCAGATTTAATGGCATCCTCTTTAAAAAGAGCTTGTAATAGCTTAGGCTGATTCAAAGGATGGGTTTTAGGAAGATTAATTAGACCCCTGCTTGAAACATTAGTCACAGTTTCAATTTTGAGCTTATATGTATCAGCTGTTGGCTTTAAACCATCAGCCTGTTCGTATACCATATTCGCAAATTGGTCTGCTTTTTTTGCAAAAGACGTTTCATCTTCGCCAATTTGTTTGCTCAAGGTAATGAATTCAACATCAATAGTTGGTATTGATTGAAATTGCGCGGAGTTAGCTTGGTAATAATCAGATAGATCATTCGCTTGCAGTTGCACACCCTTTAGATAGTCATTGGATGTAAAGAACATCGCCTGAACTTCTCTTTCTGAGCTCATTGCAGAAATAATTTGGTCAGAAATTTTACTAGAAGAAATAACCTGGCCATTACCACTTAAAGCATTTTGCAATGAAATATTCATGATTTCACCGCGTTTGATAGTTTCAAATTGAGAGACCGTCAAGCCGTTATTTTCGAGTAACTGACGATATTTATCTACATCAACGGAACCATCACTTTTTTTAAGAGCAACAATTTCAGGAAACTTTAATAACTCTTTCGCCAACATCTCTGGAGAAACTTGTAAATTCAAATCTTTAATATCAAAAGCCAATAGTTTTTGCTGAATTAATTGATTCAAGATCGCATTTTTAAATGCCGGAGTTTGTGCAAGATTTTGATTAGAACCTAAGCGACTCGATTGGCTTTTCACTGCATTGTCTAATTCAAGCTGAGAAATAGAAAGGTCACCAATTTTTACAATATCGCTATTATTAGACGAGAAGCCCTTATAACTTTCAATCCCAAAAAAAACAAAAGAGGGGAAAATTAAAACTAAGAGAACGGCTTGTAGTATTTTTTGGTGTTGACGAACGGAATCAAACATAGTGATGAGCTTAATTATTTAATGAATTGATGAAACCAGAAAATTTGGTGGGTGCTGACGGGATCGAACCGCCGACATTCTGCGTGTAAGGCAGACGCTCTACCATCTGAGCTAAGCACCCTTGTCTACTGATTGTTAATTTAATTGTAAAAGATTGATGATACATTAACTCGCAATATCACCAAACTTTTAAATAATTTAATCTTGAGATTGGAATAACTAAGAAAAATATTATACCCCAATCTCAATCAATAAATCAATGCTTTATCACGCCAGTTTCATCTTTAATCACTGGCGCATCTTTGGTAATTGCGGCTACCTCTTCAGGTAGTGCCTCAGGCTTTCTTTCTAAAGCCTTTTCAAGAACTTTATCAATCCACCGAACCGGAATAATTTCAATAGAATTTTTAACGTTATCAGGAATTTCAGTTAGATCTTTTACGTTCTCTTCTGGAATCAAGACAACTTTAATACCGCCTCTATGAGCTGCTAAAAGCTTTTCCTTGAGACCACCAATTGGTAAAACTTCACCTCTTAATGTGATTTCCCCTGTCATTGCAACATCTGCACGCACTGGAATACCTGTAAGAATCGATACTAAAGCAGTTGTTATGGCAATACCCGCAGAAGGACCATCCTTAGGCGTCGCGCCTTCAGGGAAGTGAATATGTATGTCTTTTTTCTCGAAGAGTTCCTCTTTGATACCTAACTCTCTAGAACGCGAACGCACCACAGAACGTGCCGCTTCGACAGATTCCTTCATGACATCACCAATAGAGCCCGTTCGAGTAATGACTCCTTTACCAGGCATTAATGCGGCTTCAATGGTTAACAAATCCCCACCAACTTCGGTCCAAGCCAAACCAGTTACTTGACCAAGCTGATTTTCTTTACTAGCAAGTCCATAGTCGTAACGTTTTACAGAGAGGAACTTTTCTAAATTATCTGAATTAACAATAATTGGAGCAAGTTCGGTCTTCAATAAAAGCATTTTTACAACTTTTCGACAAATCTTACTAATTTCTCTCTCTAAAGATCGAACTCCAGCTTCGCGAGTGTAATAGCGAATAATGTCTAAAATTGCAGACTCTTGAACTTCAATTTCATCTTTCCTTAAACCATTATTTTTGATTTGTTTTTGCAATAGATACTTCATCGCAATGTGTGTCTTTTCATCCTCTGTGTATCCTGAGAGGCGAATCACTTCCATACGATCAAGCAATGGCAGTGGAATATTTAAGGAGTTTGATGTTGCAACAAACATCACGTCAGATAGATCAAAATCAACTTCTACATAATGATCCTGGAAAGTATGATTTTGTTCTGGATCTAATACCTCTAACATGGCACTGGCAGGGTCTCCACGAAAATCTGATCCCATCTTATCAATTTCATCCAATAAGAATAAAGGATTTCTAACACCAGACTTTGCTAAGCTAGATAAAATTTTTCCTGGCATAGAACCAATATATGTTCTACGATGTCCACGAATTTCAGATTCATCGCGAACGCCTCCAAGAGCCATCCGAATAAATTTACGGTTAGTCGCCTTAGCAATGGATTGCCCCAAAGAGGTTTTACCTACACCAGGAGGACCGACTAAACAAAGTATTGGTGCTTTTACTTTATCAACTCGTTGTTGTACTGCTAGATATTCTAGAATTCTTTCTTTTACTTTGTCTAAACCATAGTGGTCATCATTCAATACGTTTTCTGCATTGACTAAATCATTGTTCACCTTGCTTTTCTTTCTCCAAGGCAAGTTAATTAAGGTATCTAAATAATTACGAACAACGGTTGCCTCGGCAGACATGGGTGACATCAGTTTCAGTTTTTTAAGTTCTGACTCGGCTTTTTTCATTGCCTCTTTAGGCATCTTCGCAGCAATGATATTTTTTTCTAACTCTTCGAGGTCAGCACCTTCCTCGCCGTCACCTAACTCTTTTTGGATGGCTTTAACTTGCTCGTTGAGATAGTATTCGCGCTGACTTTTTTCCATCTGGCGCTTTACACGGCCTCTAATACGTTTTTCAACTTGCAGAATATCTATTTCACTTTCAAGTTGACCTAAAAGACTTTCAAGACGCTTAATCACATCACTCATTTCTAACAAGAGCTGCTTTTGATCAAGCTTAATAGGAAGATGGGCACAAATTGTATCTGCAAGACGGCTAGCATCATCAATACTACTTAAAGAAGCTAATATTTCTTGAGGAATTTTTTTATTAAGCTTTACGTATTGATCAAATTGAGCAACGATGGCTCTTTTCAGTGCTTCTGTTTCAGATTGATCTACAACCGTTACTGAATGAGGCGTTACTTCACAACTAAAATACCCTAAAGAATCTTCGATTTGATTGATTTGGGCACGTTGAGTGCCTTCGACTAAAACCTTAACAGTTCCATCAGGGAGTTTTAGCATTTGTAAAATGTTTGCTATGCATCCAACCTCATAAAGGTCTGCAACAGTTGGCTCATCCTTAGAAGCCGTTTTTTGGGCTACAAGAAGAATACTTTTACCACTTTCCATTGCAGCTTCAAGAGCTTTAATAGATTTTGGTCGACCTACAAACAAAGGCATGACCATATGCGGAAAAACCACTACATCCCTTAAAGGTAATAGGGGCAATTGAATAGGTTGGGTTGGTAATAACAAGTTGCCTGGCATTTAAATCTCCAAAAGTCGGATTTTTGTAAAAATATTGAACTTGCTTTATAAAGTATGGTCAAAATTGGGGATTACAAGTATAGAATACACTTTTTTATCGATAATTTAAAATATCAAAGCTCTATTTTGATGCTTTTAATCATAAAAAGGAGTTATGCAACTGAACTGGCTGACTTGTAAACAATTACGGGGTCGCCACCTTCAATGCAAGAAAGATCAATCACTACTTTTTCTACATCTTTCTGTGATGGTAGATCGTACATGATATTCAGAAGAGTTGCCTCAACGATGGACCTAAGTCCTCTAGCGCCTGTATTTCTTACCATTGCTTTTTTCGCAATAGCTTGTAATGCCTCATCCCTAAACTCTAAGGAAACTCCCTCGAGATCAAACAACGCCTGATATTGTTTTACAAGCGCATTTTTCGGTTCAGTTAGAATTTGAATCAACGCAGTTTCATCAAGTTGTGTAAGAGTAGCAGTGACTGGCAGTCGACCAATTAACTCCGGAATTAATCCAAATTTAATTAAATCTTCTGGCTCAACATTTTTAATTAATTCTCCAAAGTTTTTTACATCTTTACTTTGAACTTCTGCATTAAAGCCGATTCCTGTCTTTGTGTTACGTTGATTGATGATCTTTTCAAGTCCGTCAAAAGCGCCACCACATATGAACAAAATATTTGTAGTATCAATTTGCAAGAACTCTTGATTAGGATGTTTTCTACCACCTTGAGGAGGAATCGATGCCATCGTTCCCTCAACTAACTTTAATAAAGCTTGTTGAACACCCTCTCCGGATACATCTCTGGTAATTGATGGGTTTTCTGACTTGCGTGAAATCTTGTCAATTTCATCAATATAAACAATACCCTTTTGGGCTTTTTCAACATCATAATTACAAGCTTGTAAAAGTTTTTGTATGATATTTTCTACGTCTTCACCAACATACCCTGCCTCTGTCAACGTTGTTGCATCAGCCATTACAAACGGAACATCAAGCATTCTCGCTAAAGATTGAGCAAGTAATGTTTTGCCTGAGCCAGTTGGACCAATTAATAAGATATTACTTTTGGCTAGCTCAACGCCATTAATCATGGCAGATTTTTTTACAACGGGCACATCTTTTGAATCTTTACCATCCTTCGACTCATTTTTTTGCGCAGATGAACTCGCAACAGGCTTCAGATAATTGAGTCTTTTGTAATGGTTATAAACAGCAACAGCAAGTGTTTTCTTGGCCTGGTTTTGGCCAATAACATATTGGTCTAGATTATTTCTTATCTCTTGTGGCGTTGGCAATGGCTGACTTTGGTTGCCATTGTTTTGGTCAGCATCAGCATTTTTTTTACCACCTTCAGCGATCACTTCGTTACATAAAGCGACACATTCATCACAAATGAAAACGGAAGGTCCAGCAATCATTCGAACCACTTCATCGTGGTTTTTTCCACAGAATGAACAAATTAAATTACTGTTTGAATTATCAGATTTGTTACTCATTGAATCTTATCAATTACCTAGATGTAATAACTTTGTCAATCAAACCATATTCTTTTGCTTGTTCAGCAGACATAAAATTGTCTCTATCTGTATCTTTAGCAATTGTTTCGATGGTTTGGCCCGTCCTGTTTGCAAGAATTCCATTCAGTTGTTCTCTGAGGTATAAAATTTCTCGCGCTTGAATTTCGATATCAGAAGCCTGCCCTCTTGCACCACCTAAAGGTTGATGAATCATTACCCTAGAATTCGGTAAAGCAAAACGTTTTTCTTTAGTTCCAGCACAAAGTAAGAATGCTCCCATACTCGCCGCCATTCCCATACACAAAGTGCTGACTTCCGGCTTAATGAAATTCATTGTGTCAAAAATAGCTAAACCAGCGGAGACTGAGCCACCTGGAGAGTTAATGTAAAGTGAAATGTCCTTCTCTGGATTTTCACTTTCCAAAAAGAGCATCTGAGCGATCACTAAATTTGCAGTTTGATCATTCACTTCACCCACCAAAAAGATCACTCTTTCACGCAACAGGCGAGAGTAAATGTCATAAGCACGCTCACCACGACCTGACGTTTCAATAACCATCGGAACAAGCCCTAGAGCCTGAGGTGATTGGTAAAAATCTTGATAAGTATTTGAAGTCATTTTATTTTCCAAGTGAATATTAATGTAATAGTAGTAACTTTAGCACTAATACTTATTTCAATTGACTGAGCTCTTCAAAAGTTACTTGTTTGTCATTTACTTTAACTTTATCCATGACATATTTCACAACATTATTTTCCAAAACCAAGGATTCTATATCAGCTAAACGACTTGGATCGCTATAGTACCAACGCATTACTTCTTGCGGGTCTTCATAACTAGCTGCTTGATCTTCAATTTCAGACTTAATTTGTTCTGGGCTAGCTTTTAAATCAAACTCTTTTACTAAAGTATTCAGAATCAAACCCAGTTTTACGCGTTGTTGGGCTTGCGGAGTAAACATTCCTTCAGGAATTGGGGCATTTTTAGCGTTTGGAACACCACGTTGTTCGAGATCTTTTCTAGCTT
>CANFME010000063.1 GCA_947448305.1 Burkholderiaceae bacterium | reverse complement strand
CAGTGATATAGGGAGTCCCGCAATTAGCCGCCTCAACAAAAGACAAGGCTTGTGGCTTCATCGAAATCGCACTTTGATGAACTTTCATATAAGCAGCATGACTGCCGTCTTGAATAAAACCATTTTCTTTGCCCGTCCCCCAAACTTCTTTACCAATGAGTTCGGTAGGGCCCTGCTGAATAATCCCAGAATAATCACGACCCGGAGTTCTTGGAATGGTTGTATATGGCAGTCGACCCATTACGTTAGATATATCGTTTCTGTTCAACCTTCCTGCTTTAACTTCAATTAAAACTTCATCATTACCTAAAGATGGGATAGGCATTTCAACAAGCTCTAAATTATTTAAATCTCCAGTTTGATTAAATCGTAATGCTTGCATGATTCTTCCTTATTTAATCGATCTTAATACCAGCTTTTTTTACTAATTTTGACATCCGCTCTGTTTCTTCACGAATAAACTGACTAAACTCCTGAGGTGAGTTTGATGTGGGCTCAGATCCTTGTGCATAAAATTGTTCTTTAATTTCTGCTGTACTTACCACTTTGACAATTGCAGCATTTAATTTATCAATAATGGCTTTGGGAGTTCCTGCAGGTGCGAGTAATCCATACCAATTTTTCATCTCGTAGCCTTCAATGCCAGCCTCTTTCACGGTAGGTACGTCTGGCAAAATTGCTGAACGAACATTTCCGCCCACAGCAAGAGCTCTTAACCGACCCGATCGAATCAATGCAATAGGTCCTTGCATCGGTGTAAAAACCCATTGTGACTCACCTGATAATAAAGACGTCACTGAAGGTCCAGCCCCTTTATAAGGAACATGTACCGCAGATACATTTGCCATGGATGTCAACATTTCTCCTGCTAAATGGCTGGTTGATCCAATGCCTGCTGAGGCCATATTCAAACTATTGGGATTAGTTCTCATGCTCGCAACCAAATCTTTGACGTTCATAAACGGTGATGTCGCTGCAACAGCTAATACGTTTTGACCAACTGCAAAAATAGAAATCGGAGCTAAATCTTTTTGTGCGTCATAACTCAATTTGCTATACACATGCGGGGCAATCGTAATCCATGAGGTTGCGCCAATTAATAAGGTATATCCATCTGGCGCAGATTTGGCAACATAATCTGCGCCAATAATTCCACCTGCGCCTAATTTGTTTTCTAAAATAAGCGCTTGTCCCAGTTGCTCGGTTAATTTAGGAGCAATGAGACGAATTAAGGTATCTGTTGCTGACCCCGAACTTTGAGGAATAATAATTCGGATCGGTTTAACGGGGTAATTGGTCTCAACATTTTGCGCTTGAGTAAAAGAAGCAAGTAACAGGAGAAAAAAACCAATTAATCTTTCTATGGATTTGGCGCTCATCTAGGTTCTTACTTTCTGAAATTAGGCTTACGTTTTACTAAAAAATATTTTACATCGTCTTTTGATTCCTCAGTTTAACAAAACAACTTGAGAGCTTGCATCCCAAGTGAGCCAATGCCTTTAATGACATCTGAATCCGCATTTACAAACCCTCATTCCAAGGCTTGCTGTGCGCTATATTTGCGACTGACCTTATTCATTTTCTTTTCTACTAATCAGATATGGAGGAGATTTCTTTGCAGAATTTCTAGTTATTAAAAGCAAATTTTGGCTAGTTCCCATTTTTTTGTAAACCTTTTTCTACGCTCATTCGTTAAAGACATATGCATGGGAGGTTTATTATGAAAAAGCTCTTTATTGTTTTAATTCTTATAGCTTCAATTTCTGGCTGTGCCAGTTACCCAGTTTCAAGTGGATACCCTCGTGGTTATTACCACCCATCTCCTGCATATGTATATGGATATCATGAGGCTTATCGGTATACACCACATCGTAGATATTATCGCTGGTAAAGTAATTGTGGAAATTTGACGGATTGAAAACCTTGCCTATCTTCCTTTTTTAGTTCACTTTAGGCGGTTAAGATATCAACTAGATAAAAATGATTTGCTCCTTCCGATCGAAATCACTTATTAATGCCAAACTAAATAGGTTTAGAAGCAGTAGGATTTTATTTCCGAGTACTTTTTAAATATCTAAATATAATAGTAATTATTATTTGGTTATTAGATAAGATTTTTTCCCTCTAACCTTCTAGTCAACTCCCCAAACTACATTAAACATTTTTTGGATTGATTCAACTTCGATCCAAATAGATCTTTTTATAAAAAACGTGTATTTAGATATCGAACATTTGGTTTTCTGTGCTTCAAACTATGGATAAAATTCATCAAGTATTACTAAATGTTTTTGGCTTCGAAAAATTTCGTGGTGTCCAAGAAACGATTGTTCAGCATATTGTGCAAGGGGGTGATGCCTTAGTACTGATGCCTACTGGTGCAGGAAAATCGATTTGTTATCAACTTCCATCATTAGTGCGCTCTGGAGTCGGCGTTGTGATTTCGCCATTAATTGCCTTAATGCAAAATCAAGTAGATGCATTAAAGCAACTCGGTGTGCGCGCAGCTTTTTTGAATTCCAGTTTGGATTTTGAAACTGCTCAACAAGTAACACGCAAACTATTATCTGGGGATATAGATTTGATCTATGTTGCTCCTGAGCGGTTATTAAATGCCAACTTTCTATCACTTTTAGACCGATTAAATGCGGCTTCATCAATTGCATTATTTGCAATTGATGAAGCACACTGTGTATCTCAATGGGGGCATGATTTTCGTCCTGAGTATCGACAGTTAACTGTCTTACGCGAACGTTTTCCTAATGTTCCCCGGGTGGCCCTGACAGCAACAGCCGATGCTCCAACCCGAGCAGAGATTATTGAACGCTTGTCTTTAGAGTCTGCGAAACAGTTTGTCTCAAGCTTTGATCGACCGAACATTCGTTATCGTGTTCTTCAAAAAGACCGTATGAAAGATCAGCTAGAAAACTTCCTGGAATCAGAGCATTCCAACGATTCAGGAATTATTTACTGTTTATCAAGACGTAGTGTCGACGAAACTGCGCAGTGGTTAAAGGAGCGTGGGTGGGATGCAATGCCTTACCATGCTGGCCTAAGCTCGCAGGTGCGTGATTTTAATCAAGGACGTTTTTTGCGAGAAGAGGGCGTCATTATGGTTGCCACTGTTGCTTTTGGGATGGGTATTGATAAACCGAATGTACGTTTCGTAGCCCACCTTGATTTGCCTAAAAGTATGGAAGGTTATTATCAGGAGACAGGGAGAGCCGGTCGTGATGGTCTACCTGCTAATGCTTGGATGGCTTATGGTTTTGGGGATGTGGTGAGTCTTCGGCAAATGGTGGACTCTGGTGAGGCTACTGAGGAACGTAAGCGGGTCGAGCGACAAAAGCTAAATGCTTTACTAGGATATTGCGAATCAATTACCTGTAGACATCAAAGTATTTTGCGATATTTTGGAGAAGACCACCCTGGCGGCTGCGGGCATTGCGATAATTGTTTAGAACCAGTCTCGACTTGGTTAGCGACTCGCGAAGTGCAAAAGGCCTTATCATGTGTTTATAGAACTGGACAACGATTTGGGGTTACGCATTTGATTGACGTGCTCTTGGGCAAAGAAAGCGTCAAAGTTAAAGAGTTTCAACATGACAAGGTTAGTACCTTTGGCATTGGTAAGGAACTTAGTCAAGCCCAATGGAATAGTGTTTACCGTCAATTAGTTGCCGCTGGTTACCTCAATGCTGATATCGCCTTGTATGGTGGTTTAAAGTTAGTTGATGACATGGCATTGCCAATCTTAAGGGGTGAAAAGGAAGTATGGTTAAGACAAGATGCTGGGAAAACTAAAAAACAAATAGCT
Source organism: Burkholderiaceae bacterium (assembly GCA_947448305.1). GTDB lineage: Bacteria > Pseudomonadota > Gammaproteobacteria > Burkholderiales > Burkholderiaceae > Polynucleobacter. The sequence goes on along the minus strand of CANFME010000063.1, from coordinate 11,299 downwards.
AAGGGAATAAGCTACAAAAAAAGTAATCATGAAGTCGCAAGTTCTGCAGAAGAAAAACTTTTTAACGCTTTAAAAGCTCAGCGCACTGAATTGTCCCGTGAGCAGGGTGTGCCACCTTATGTCATTTTTCATGATAGTACCTTACTAGAAATGATGAAAATGGCCCCGACGACCCTTGCACAATTTCAACGTTTAAACGGTGTGGGCCAAGCAAAGCTAGAAAAATATGGTCAGCAATTTATTCAGGTCATTAAGTCTAGCTTGGATGATCTGGGTTAAGTTTTTATGCGTTTGCACCAAGCTTTCGCACCACGTAAGTGCATCACTGCTTAGGAATTGTCCTCTGTAAGTATACTTATTACCAAATCAAAGGTATGGCGAGTGAACCACGCTAAGGACAGATAAATGCAAGCTAAATTACTGCAGTGACTTGAATTTATTCAATTTTTTTGTTGTAAAAATCGTTAAAGTCTTTAAAATGATTGACAGGCTCATTCGAGTGGAAAATAATAAGCTTATACAAAATTATGATTAAATTCATACATTTATGTAAGGCATTTATAGTTATATCTGTAGAATTATCAAAACCATTATTTGTGACCAATTTAATTGAAAAACTTTAGTAAAGATACGCAAGAGAAATTAATCAAAGAAGCCGAAAGTCTATCCGGTTTACTGCGAAATCTTCACAAAGGTCAATTTCAAATTAGAGAACAAGCACTGCGTGTTATTAGTATCTTGTTCATCGTTGCATTTGTGTTGATTTGTATTCTTGCCTCCACTCTTCAATTAGAGATTAAAAGTAGTATCATTCTCGCTGGCAGCCTTACCCTTAGCTTAGTTACTTTGTTAGCATTGTTTAAGTTTAAAAAACTTCAATTTAATCAAGGCGTTGGATTCGCGGTTACGCTGACCTGTGTCTTTTTCTATGTCTTAGCAATCGTTTTTAATGAAACTGGGCCTCTATTTTATTTACCTTCATTATTAGTCTTGATTTCTATCATGATTAATCCTAGGTGGTCCTTGGTGTTTAATATTGGCTTAATTAGTTTGGCTACATACACCTTATTCACTTCATCGGTTGATGAAAAACAGTCTGCTAGGATGTTAATCGACTTTGTTACTGTATCGTTAATTATGCAAGTAGTGATGCGTGAAAGAGGTTTTTTGGGCTCTAAAACAGCCATGATTTTAGATAATTTGAGAGAATTATCGTCCAGACTTTCTCTTAATTTGATCGAAATTACTAAAGAACGAAACGATGCATTAACTCGGGATTTCCAAACTGGTTTATTAACCCCTAATTCATTGAAAAAAGAGTTAAGTGATTACATCTCAAATCACCCAGATGAAACTCTTGTCCTATGTAGTATCAGGATTTTACAACTCGATGAGTTTTTGATCATCAATAATAGTAAGTTTGATGATTTTATTTTGGATAATTTAGTAGCTAAATTAGCACAGTTTTTAAGACCTGAATTAACCGCTAGAACCTCAAAAGGTGAGTTTGTTGGTGTCCTACATCAATCTTTATTGGAAGAGGCTTCAGAGGCAAATCTTCATAAATTGTTTACTAATTTCCAAGCAAGTTTTGACGTTAAAAATGAGTCCTTACTTACTATTCAAAGAGTCGGTATTGCGATTTGGCCTGAAGATGGTAAAAATGTTGACGAATTGATTAGTAATTCCAATATGGCTTTGCTTAAAGCCATTGAATTAGACTCCACTGTACCCATTTATTTTCATCTTCAAATGTCCGCTGATTTACAAAAAACGGTAAAACTCGCCAGTGAAATAGAAGAAGCGATTAGGGATAATCAGTTTGAATTATTTTTTCAACCGATTGTTTTTCGAAATCCCCATACATTTTCAAAAGTTGAAGCTTTACTACGTTGGAATCATCCACAATTAGGGCTTTTGGGACCGAACCTTTTTATACCCTTAGCGACGAATAACGGCAGCATCATTAAGCTCACCAATTGGGTATTAGAACAGTCGATTCAAAAATTAAAAATCTTGCAAGCAGAAAACTCCATGGAGTTTCGGGTCAGCATTAACTTCCCACCAGAATGCTTAAATCACTGCCTTGAAAATCCAGCATATTTTGAGTATTTGAAGAGTTTTGGAGACTCCATTCGCGGAATTGTTTTGGAAATTACAGAGGGTGCTCTTCTCTATGTCACGCCTCAAGTGTTAGAAGTGATTCATGAACTAAAAGCGATTGGTTTTCAATTAGCTCTAGATGATTTCGGTATCGGTTATTCTTCTCTTTCACAACTCAATCAACTACCTTTTGATTATTTAAAAATCGATAAGTCCTTGATCGATAATATTGAATCGAGTTCAAAATCCTTACTAATTTGTAAATTTATCACTCAATTAGCCCATGAATTTAATTGTGAAGTTATTTCTGAGGGAGTAGAGAACACGCAACAACTCTCTTTATTGGATGATGTAGGTATGGATTTTGTCCAAGGATATGTCTACTCTAGACCTATCCAATTTGATGCTTTGAGAAATTTTGTAATTGATCCTAAACTAAATAGTTAACTTGATTAATCTATTTTTGACTTTCACAAATCCTTTACTAATCACAGATAGACTAAAATACAGATTACACATTGATTAGTAACAGCTATGAATTTCTCTGAAATCCCTCATCCTCTCACCACTCGACTAAAAAGACACCAAATTGCCACGGAAAGTGGAGATGTTGTTTGGTATGAATTGGGCTCAGGGACGCCACTTTTGCTATTGCACGGTGGATTCGGTAATCATTTGCACTGGGAAAAAAATATTGAGTTTTTTGCTCAAAAATATCGGGTATTGATTCCAGATATGCCTGGTTTTGGAGAGTCAGACAAAGCTCCAGAGCATACTATTGAATCATTATTAATTCCTTTTCTTTCTAGCCTCCATCAGTTGGTAAAGGCGGATGAATTAATTGATGTTGTTTGTTTCTCATTTGGAGGTCTAGTCGGTAGCCAATTAGTCCTAAGTCGGGGTCATGTCGGACGGTTGGCCATCTTAGGGGCCGTGGGTCATCATGTGGAGCGTCGTCCGCGAGGAGAGCTCATTAATTGGAAAGATGCTTATGCAAAGCATGATTTACCAGCCTTACATGATTGTATGCGCCACAATTTATTGATGCACATGATTTATGACGAGTCTGTGATTGATGATAACGCCGTCGATATTCAGACAAGAGCTTGTACGAGCTGTCGTTTTAAAAGTAGAGAGATTTCTTGGTCAGGTGGCCTTTTCGAGAAATTAGAAAAAATACAGCAATCAACCACAACACAAATCATCCTTATCTGGGGTGAGTTTGATGTTACAGGTGATCCCTCACTGCTTGCAGAAATTACCTTAATGAGACTTCCTAATGTAAGGGCCAGGGTGATGTTCGGGGCTGGTCATTGGATACAATACGAGAAAGCAGATGAAGTTAACGAGCTGTTATCGGAGTGGTTAACCTTGCCGAATTTTAAAACCAATTAGTAAATACCTCATAAGTAGAACTTCAATTATTTTGATTTTAATATTAGAACTCCTTGGTTAGAAGGAGCAAAATTGGTTGATAGAGGAAGGTAGTTGTTTTGACTCCATAATCCCAGGTATTCTCTATAGCGTTTACTTTGCACCCAACCAGATTGCCCCCCAATTCCCATAAATACGGATTGATCGAAGTTACTTAAATCATAAATAACTCTCATTCCCGGGGCTAAATTAGCAAAATAGGGTTCCTCAGCATTGCTGTAATTCATGCGTCCAGCATTGACAGTAAAGGTATCTCCTGGAAATGGCACTTTTAATTCAAATAACTTTCCTAATATAGGGACTTTACTTACGGGATTATGTGGGCTAATTGCAGGGTGGGCTTGACCCCAAGTCCAAGAATTCGGATTTGAACCATAACGATTTGATAAATAATCTAATGCCAAGTTTAGTGCCTGTGGACTTAAATCGCCGCACAGTTCTTTTTCTTGTGTCTGGACTATGTCACACCAAGAGGAGTCTTTATCACTCAAAATTTGGATGAGGCCTTCTCTTAAATTTCTTTGATGATAAATATCGTCAAAAAATACGCCTAGTTTAGGTTTAAATACTAATCGCGTTAAGTGGTCAACCCATGCATTAAATATTAAGGCACCACCATCATTTATTTTCATGTCACCTTGAAAGTTTTCTAGTAGAGATCGAGTTTTTTCATGAGAGGGATGTTTACTTGCGGTCTCTTTCAATAAATCGATTAATGGTTTGGCGGCGAGTGATAGGGTATCAGCTTGCAAAGCCATATTAGATGCGATGTCGTGTTTTGCCTTTGATTGCAAAAGCTGATTGATACGATCAAATCGGTAAGGTGAGGTCCAATCTGCAGTGAGAGAATAACTTGCATTTTCGTTTTGTATTTTATGATTTGCTGTAGCAATCCAATTGTTATTTGTAGAAAAGTCATGTGGTAACTCTTCCGAAGTGAGGTATGGTCCCCACTCATTCTTAACCTCCCAGCCAAAGACTGGGGCAACGCCGCTCATACCAGATTGCTTTAGTCTTTTTGGGGCAGCCCCAGATACCATATAGCCAATATTTCCATCAACGTCAGCCAACACAATATTTTGCATTGGCGCATAAAAACTACTGAAGGCTTTCTTTAATTCCTCCAATGAGTTTGATTTGTTCAAAGCGAGTAGTGAGAGAATAGTTTGATTTTTTTTATCTAGCGCAGTCCATCTCATACTTACTACAAATTTCTCTGTATCAACTAATTTTTTCAAGGGTTCATAGACGTCAGAAATGACAGGCCCATGAATTGTTTCTCTGACTAAAATAGTTAGAGGTTTTTGTCCTTTGATGGAGATGGTTTCGCGACGGATCTTAAAAAGCTCGCTTCCAGTCCCTGTATCGTATTTTGTTGGATTACTTGCTTGAATCTGATCGATATATAAATCTTGTACATCGCCTGCAGTATTGGTAAATCCCCAAGCAACCTTTGGCGTATGTCCTAAAATCACCCCTGGTAAGCCGGGAATGGAACCTCCAATGATGTTCATCTCTTTTGATTTGAGGTGCACAAAATACCATGTTGAGGGAGTAGATAAGCCCAGGTGAGGGTCATTGGCAAGAATGGGTTTGCCTGAAATAGTTTTTTCGCCAGATAAAACCCAATTATTAGAGCCCTTACCATCTTGTCCCATTGGAAACACATCCATCAACTGATAGTGGTTGGAGGCGAGTGTTTCACTTTTATCTGAGTTCGTTTGATAAATACCTTTGTCTTTATAGAGTTTTGCAAAATCTACTTTTGTCGCTGGGAGATCATCTATGTAAGGGGGAATAATTTGCCAAATATCCTCAGTTGTCAAAATACTGGCGAGTTGTAAACGAATCACTTCTTTAGACCAGTTATCTCCTAAATCTAGAGCCATCATCATCATCCAACTCATGCTATCGATAGGAGTCCATAAACCTGGCTTGATGCCAAGTAAAAAAAATTCAATTGGTAATGCCCAACCAAGATCTGCAAAGCCAGCGTTGATACCATTCGAATATGCTTCAAGGGCAAGTTTAGTTTCGCTTGGCAGCAACTCATATTGATTTCTCGCCGCAGTCCTAATTCCCAGCGTTCGAATAAATTGATCAACTCGAATCGTTTTTTCTCCGATGATTTCAGATAAAGAGCCAGATGCAAGACGCCGGTTAAACTCTAATTGCCAACCGCGCTCTCTGGCATGTAAATACCCTAAAGAAAATAAAGCATCATTAGAAGATTTTGCCTCAATATGTGGAATATCACTCTGATCAAAAGTAATCAAGACTTCATCTCGTAGGCCAGAAACTAACGCCTTTCCATATGGTGACGATTTAGCGCTGTACAAATAGAATCCACTTACCAATCCAACTAAAGCCAATACCACGAAAAAAATAACAAAAAAATAATTAAATATTTTTTTTATTATGTGAAGGAATGGGATGTTTCTCATGAAGTTAGGTTTGATTTTTATTACTTTAATTGTTTACATCAAATTATTAAGGTTGAATATTTGATCAATGAAATGATTAAATTTAATTCGTTTATAAATGTTTTAATTCTAAGGACTCTAAAGAAAAATGGCCTCATTAATTTGAGGCCATTGATAGAAGTATTTTTAATTAATGGCTGCCACCGAGGTATGCAGCAATGACAGCAGGATCATTCTTCAGTTGTTCTGCAGGACCGTGAACTTTAATATTGCCATTTTCCATCACGTACCCATAATCTGCTACAGCTAGTGCTGCCGCCGCAAACTGCTCTACTAAAAGCATAGTAACCCCTTGGGCCTTTAATCTTTCGATAATTCGGAATACTTCATCAACTAAAATTGGTGCTAAACCCATGGAAGGTTCATCAAGGAGAATCACTTCAGGATTTAACATGATTGCTCTTGCCATCGCAAGCATTTGTTGTTCTCCACCTGAGAGGGTTCCAGCTAATTGATTTCTACGTTCTTTTAGACGCGGAAATAGTTCCATGGCTTTTTCTAAATCACCTTTTACATCACCTTTAGGCCTACTAAAAGTCAATCTAGGAAATGCACCAAGGATTAAATTATCACTTACTGACATAGTAGAAAAAACTCTTCTACCCTCTGGAGAATGAGCAAGACCAAGTCTTGCTACTTTAAAAGAGTCAGCTCCAGTGATATCTTTACCATCCAATAATATTTGTCCATGGGTCGGTTTGATCATGCCCGTGATAGAGCGCATTGTCGTTGTTTTACCTGCACCATTAGAGCCAATCAGAGTAATAACCTGACTTTTAGGAACTTCAATACTGATCCCGTGGAGAACCTGAACTTTACCGTAACCGGCTTGTAAATTTTTAATTGATAACATGATGTAATCCTTCTTATTAGAGATGATGGTTTAGGCTGCAGAACCACCTAAATAGGCTTCAATCACTTTCGGATTACTCTGAATCTCAGAAGCAACCCCCTCAGCAATTTTTTCACCAAAGTCTAAAACAGAAATCTGATCAGAAACACTCATCACTACGTCCATATGATGCTCGATCAAAATAATCGTAATACCGTGGTCTCGTATTTTACGAATCACAACTAATAATTCTTTAATATCCGGGGCTGTTAAACCAGCTGCTGGTTCATCAAGTAATAATAAATTCGGATCGAGCGCCAGAGCTCTGGCAATTTCTAACATCCTTTGCTTGCCATAGGGAAGATTACGTGCTTCCTCATTTGCGAGCGATTCTAGACCCACAAACTTTAGCAAGCCAAGAGCACGTTGCCTTGCACTATTTTCTTCTTTTGTAAAGCGAGGCAGATGAAGAGCTACATCTAACAGATTTGATTGGAAGGTATGATGAAGCCCGACTAAAATATTCTCAAGTGCAGTCATTTCGCCAAACAACTGAACGTTTTGGAAAGTCCTAGCAATCCCAGATAATGCGATTTCTGAAGATGTTTTACCTACAACGCTTTGATTTTCAAACTTCACATCTCCAGCAGTTGGAATATAAATACCCGTTAATACGTTCATCATCGTACTTTTACCAGAACCGTTTGGACCAATTAATCCATGGATGGTTCCACGCTTGATGGTGATATCAACTAAGTTAAGTGCTTTGAGACCACCAAATTGCATCAAGATAGATTCAATTGAAAGGATGTTCAGTCCCTTATCTTTTGTATTGGCCTGGCTGATAACTTCATCAAAATTCTCATTAGTAACTATTGACTCCGTAACAAGTTCAACCTTCTTAGTAAATAGAGATGAATAGAAGTTCCTAAAGAAACCAACAATACCGTCCTGAAGATAGTAGACAACTAATAGGATCATGACACCAAAGATACTAAGGCGCCAATCAGTAATATTCTCTAACCACAAAGAAAATAGTGCTAAGGCAATAGTGCCTGCGACCGGTATGGATACTTTTTTGAGAGTGGTGATACCTTTAGTTACTGCCAAAATAGAGCCTAAGGCAACCATCGTAGCTAGGGTAATTGAGACGATTCGAAACAGACCAATATCGTCGAGTAACTTTGGGAGAAGAACAATAATAGTTGCTCCCAAAATTGCACCTAAGCGAGACTTACGACCACCCATAATGATCCCCAACAGGAATAGAACGGTAAGTTCATTGTTGTAAGTGTTTGGAGAAATATATTTTTCTGAGTAGGAGTACAAAGCTCCAGCAAATCCAGCGAAACCGGCACTAATTACAAATGCATACACCTTGTAACGATAGACAGACACTCCCATACAATCGCAAGCTACTGGGCTATCTCGCAAAGCTTCAAAGGCGCGTCCAAGTTGAGATTTTAAAATACGATGAACCACAACTAAAGCAACAAGCATGGCAACTGCCGCTATCCAAAAGAATTCTTTTTCAGATGCTTCATGACCGAACAACATGGGTTTAGTTAATTTAATTCCTAAAGGCCCCTCAGTTAAAAAACTCATTTCATTGATTAGGATTTGCAGAATCGTACCAAACGCAAGCGTGACCATGGCTAAGTATGGACCAATTACTTTTAAGGCAGGGAGTGCTAATAATCCACCGAAAATCGATGTAACGATAATTGCTGCGGGCAGAGTTAAATAAAAGGGGAGGTCTAGATGAAAGAATAGAACTCCCGCCGTATAAGATCCAACGCCAAACAAACCAGCGTGACCAAGTGAAACCTGGCCAGTATATCCGACCACAATATCCAAGCCAAAAAGCAGAATAATGTAGATGAGGATGGTAGAGCCTAAATGAATGTAATAGGGGTTGTTGAATACTAATGGAAAGCTTATTAATGCAACAACAGCTAGTAATAGAGGGATTAATTTATTAATTTTCATCATACTTATACTTTTTTAATTGCAGTTTTACCGAATAATCCGGATGGTTTTAAGGCGAGAACTAATAGGAGTAATAGCAGCCCTGGTACATCTTTATATCCGGTGGAAATGTAAAATCCAGTGGTTGTTTCTGTAATTCCCAGAATCAATCCGCCAATGATGATGCCAAAGCCACTGGAAAGACCGCCGATAATCGCAACTGCGAAGGCTTTTAAACCTAAGGAAGCTCCCATGGTTGCTCCCGTTAGTGTTAAAGGAGCAATCAATACCCCAGCGAAAGCAGCAGTTAAGGAAGAAAGGCCATATGAAAACATGATCACAATACCTGTATTAATTCCCATCAAACTTGCGGCGTCGCGATCGTTGGATGTCGCTACTACAGCTTTGCCATAGATAGTTTTACGGTTAAACCATTCAACCATGACCATCATCAATATTGCGCCGGCGACTACCAAAATTTCCATGGGTAAAATATTCGCCCCTAAAAATGGAATCGGATCCTCACTGATGGGGGATGGAAATCTTAAATCATCTCTCCCCCAAATATTTTCCGCCACATTTTTAAAAATAATGCCAAGTGCGATGGTTGACATAATCCAACCAAACTCAGATTTGATTTTAATTGCAGGTCGCACGCCAATTGCTTCTACAAAGCTTCCTTGTAAAGCGCCAAAGATACAAACAATTGGAATCATCAGCCAATAATTGATGCCCAGATCTTCAACGCAGGTAAGACCAACTAAAGCCCCGAGCATTAAAGCCTCACCTTGACCAAAGTTAAGCGTTCCCGATGTTGCAAACGTAAGTTGATATCCAAAGGCAATCACAGCATAAATCATGCCAAGTGCGATGCCACTAAAGATTAATTGAATCAGAATTTCCATGGAATAACCAATAGTAAGTTAATAAATAATGAACATGCCATTATAAATAAAAAGAAGTCAAAATAGACAAAAGGCGCTATTTTTGTAGCGCCTATTTTAAAAACTAAGAAAAAATTAACGGATTACTTTTTCTTTTTCAAGCGAATATCAGCACCTTTATCAGCATCTTCCTGATAAGCGTACACGACACGACCATTTTTAACTTCACCCATTACCGGAATGTTGTCAGTCACAGCTTCGTGGTCAGTCTTTGAGAATGGCTTGTCATACACAGTCACGATACCATCAACTTTTGTATTCAAGTTTTCTAAAGCATCACGAATTCTTTCGCCGTCCGTAGATCCAGCTTGTCTAATAGCAGCTGCTAGTAAGTAAACTGAATCGTAACCTTGAGCGGCAGAAACTGGGGAATCAATACGACCATTTTTAGGCTTAAAGGTTTTCAAATAAGAATCAATGAACGCCTTACGCTTTTGGGTATTTCCCTCTTGAATGAAGGTTTGTGGCATACGCGCACCTTCACCATTTTTACCAGCCGTATCAATAAAGTTAGCCATTGATAAAGTCCAGCTACCGATCATTGGTTTTTTCCAACCAAGTTTTGCCATACCATTTGCAATCTGAGCCAGTTCAGGTCCGATAGCGTAAGTAAGAATTACTTCTGCACCAGCTTCTTTAGCTTTTAACAATTGAGATGTCATATCAACATCTTTAATGTTGAATTTTTCAACTGCAACTGGAGTAATACCTTTATCAGCTAACGCTTTGATTAAGTCTGCTTTTCCGAGTTCGCCGTAGTTGGTTGAGTCAGCTAAAATCGCTACTTTCTTAAAGCCACGCTTTTCGATTGCTTCTTTAACAATCATTGGCGCTTGAATTTCATCTCTAGCTGCATTTCTGAAAATATAGTTATTTGGCTCTTTGTCAAATTGCTTAGTAATGACTGTTCCAGTAGCTACGTTATTAAAAACAGGAATTTTTGCATCTTGATAAATTCTTTGAGCTGCTAAAGCAACACCAGTGTTAATAAAGCCAACATCTGCAATAATCTTTTCGTTATTCACTAACTCTTGAGCAATGGCTACACCACGGGCATTTTGTGCCTCATCATCACGTTCAACCAATTGGATTTTTCTTCCAAAAATACCACCAGCTTCGTTGATCTCTTTCGTTGCTAGACGGACACCATCACGCATACTGACACCCATGGAAGATGAGCCGCCAGTAAATGGGCCTGTAACACCGATTTTGATCGTATCTTCTGCCATTGCATTGCCTACTAACATAGCACTAACGAGTGCAATCGCTTTTATTTGATTTGCAAACTTCATCTTTTCTCCAGGTTAAACGTTAAAAAGCTAATAAAAATTATTGAAATTAATTTATCACACTTTGATTCTAACTAGAACAATTTTGTAAATCACTAGGGGTTTGCCCTTTGAGGTAAGTTTGTGCTAGAATCTTCTTTTCGCGTGCCCGAGTGGTGAAATCGGTAGACACAGCAGACTTAAAATCTGCCGACTCAAAAAAGTCGTGCCGGTTCGATTCCGGCCTCGGGCACCAATCGAAAATAT
>CANFME010000062.1 GCA_947448305.1 Burkholderiaceae bacterium | reverse complement strand
GTGTTGATATTTTTATTGGCAAGTAGGCGTAGCAATCCTTTGCGCTGACCGTTCATTCCTGAGCCGATCTCTTTAACCTTGTCGGAAATGAGGATTTGGTGTTCTATTGCATAGTCTACTAATCTTAATAGTTGCCTATCTAAATCCTTTTTTTGGTCGCTAGAGCTGACTCTTGCATAAATGGCTGCAGTTTGCACCGGCTCATCATCGGGAAAAACAAGAATGGTGCCATTCGGCAATTGTTCTGAACGAACGGGTAACTTATCGCTTTTATACATATTCCACGCACTGCGATAAGAGACACCTTTAGTTTTTGCCCAAACACTTAATTTCATGATGATATTTTATAATGAAAGGCAATAAAAAGATATGTTTATTTATACAGTTTTCAACCCGTCGAGACTGCATGAGAGAAGTTATCCCTGACTGGGATATTCCAGAAACATCTTGGAGTTCTTTAGTTAATTCGTTAAATCTTCCCGATCCAGATGATCGACATGTTTTGGCTGCAGCTATTTGTGGTCATGCAGATTGTATTGTCACTAAAAATCTTGAAGACTTCCCATTGAACATTACATCTCTTTACGGTATTGAAATCATAGACCCAGATCAGTTCATTATTAATCAATGGAGCCTTGAATGCATCCCAGTAATGACAGCTTTCAAAGAAATGCGTGCCAGAAGAAAAAGGCCCACTGAAAGCGTAGAAATGTTTGCACAAGCTTTTGAAAAAAATGGTTTAATCGCAACCGCCCAAAAAATTAGGGAAGCGCAAGAATTGATTTAAAGGCAATTAATTACAAAAAATTTAACAAAGGCATAATTTATTTAACAACAGCTTAGATTCTAAGATCCTCATACTTTTATGTTTAATTCAACTACGAAAACTCTTATTAATTCCTTTAATCTGATCGAACTTGATAAAATGACGTCATGTATACAATTAAAGAAATTTTTTCCACTTTACAAGGGGAAGGTAGTCACTCTGGCAGAGTAGCCGTATTTTGTCGTTTTACTGGATGTAACTTATGGTCTGGTCGCGAGGAGGATCGTGCAACTGCGCAGTGCCGCTTCTGTGATACTGATTTTGTTGGTACAGATGGCCTTTTAGGTGGTAAATATTCCACAGCTTTTGAGCTGGCTGACACTATCGAAAAAGAGTGGCTGACTATGAATCCCTCTGAATCCCATCGTTACGTGGTTTTTACAGGTGGTGAACCACTTCTCCAGTTAGATCAGGAGTTGATTTCGGCTCTTCACCAAAGGTCTTTTGAAATAGGTGTTGAGACCAACGGTACGATTAAACCTCCCAATGGGATTGATTGGTTATGCGTCAGTCCTAAGGATGGAACGGAACTTAATTGCCTTGTGGCTGATGAGATTAAATATATTGTTCCGCAGTTGAACGGTGAAATTGACAAGAAATCGATCGTGCAACGCTTAAAGCGTTTTGAGAACATGAATTTTAAAAACTTCTTTATTCAGCCAATGGATGGTCCCCATCGTGATCTCCATTTGCGATTTGCAATCTCACTTTGTAAAGAACGTCCAAAGTGGCGTTTGAGTATTCAGCAACACAAATATATTAATTTGCCTTAATTTTTGAAAGATTGAATGAAATTTTTTGAAATCACGCGTCATCTAGAGTTTGACGCCGGCCATCGAATCCCGAATCATCAGGGTCAATGTCGCCATTTACATGGGCATCGTTATCAAATTGAGGTGACCTTAAAAGGCGAACTCTCTGACGTTACTGGCTCCTCAAATGAGGGCATGATCATGGATTTTGGAGATATTAAACGGATTATGCAAGAGACCATCATCGAGCCATGGGATCATTCTTTTTTCGTTGCAAAGTCGGATACCGTAATGGTAGATTTTCTAAAGACTATCCCCGGACACAAAACAACCCTGCTTGATCATATTCCCACCGCTGAAAATCTTGCAAAATATGCATTTGAATTATTAGCACCCATCTTAAATAGTCAATTTGACGGCAAAATCAAACTGCAGCGTTTAAGGTTATATGAAACACCAAATTGTTGGGCAGATGTGATTGAAGAGTGAAAATTCAACATCTCATGAACAATGGATGCGCTTGGCAATGGAGCAGGCTGAGCTTGCTGCCAATAAGAATGAAATTCCAGTTGGTGCAGTGATTGTTTATCAAAACGAGTTAATTGCCCAAGCACACAATCAGCCCATTCTGGACTCAGATCCGTCCTCTCATGCTGAAATGAATGCATTACGACTAGCTGGAAAAAAACTTTCTAATTATCGATTGCCAGAGTTAGACTTATACGTCACTTTAGAACCTTGTCTTATGTGCGCAGGTGCCATCATGAATGCTAGAATTTCTAGAGTATTTTTTGGCGCTTTTGATCCTAAAACTGGAGTCGCAGGATCTGTTTTAAATGTATTTGGGGAAAGCAAACTGAATCACCATACTGATGTACAGGGTGGTATCTTAGGAGATGAATGCGCCCATCTGTTAAAAACTTTTTTTAGAAATAAACGAGCTAATAATTAAACTACATCCAAACCATGTCACTAATTAACCAACCACAGACAAAGAATTTAGTAATGCCTAAAACAATTTACTGTTTCTCACCGTCTGGTAGATTAATGAATCCATTAGATACGCAAATGGGTGTAGCTTTTTTAGAGCAACAAGGTTTTAAGGTTTTGAATACTGAAATCTTTTCTAGGCAATTTCAACGCTTTGCTGGGTCAGCTCAAGAACGTGCTGACGAAATCAATTCACTGGATGACAAAGTAGATCAATATGGCCCCATGATTGCGTTAGCTACTAGGGGCGGGTTTGGTCTTAATCAGATTATGCATCTCATTGACTGGCAAAAACTAGGTAGGGCAGTGCAAAAGGGGCTTAAGATTGTTGGACATAGTGATATTACAGCGCTCCAATTAGGTTTATTAAGTAAAGCGGAAGCTAAGAGTTATGCTGGTCCCATGTTAAATTTTGATTTTGCTCGATCAGATATGCATTCAGGTGACTTCACTTATGCTCATTTTGTCGATACTGTGATCAATCAAGTTTTTGATATTGAAATTTCGAGCCCTCAAGAATTCGTCGACCAACCTCGTCAAATAAAAAATGCCATGATTTGGGGGGGGAATCTTTCGCTAGTTCAAAATTTGCTGGGTACTTCTTATTTTCCAAAGAATATTGAGCAGGGTATTCTTTTCTTGGAAGATGTTAATGAACATCCTTATCGAATAGAAAGAATGCTTTGGCAATTATTAGATGCAGGTGTTTTGGGTTCTCAACAGGCAATCTTACTTGGTGATTTTTCAGAATATCACCTTACAGAGTTAGATCAGGACTATGACTTTAACGTGGCACTTGGCAACATTCAGAGTGAGTTAAACAATCGTGGGCATAAAACCATACTCTTGAAAGGCTTACCTTTCGGGCATATTCCCAAAAAAGTGACTATTGAGGTGGGTAGTTATGTTGATTTAAAGCTTAACTCGGAAGGTTTTCATCTTTACAAAGCGAGTTAGGCTTTGATTAATTGATGAAAAAACGGTAAAATACTGCTTCTCTGAAGCTATATTTTGCTCATTCATTTCGTACATACGGGTATCTCACGTGCTATCAACATCAAACATTACCATGCAGTTCGGCGCAAAGCCGCTTTTTGAAAACATTACCGTTAAATTTGGTAATGGCAACCGATATGGATTAATCGGCGCAAATGGTTGCGGCAAGTCCACTTTTATGAAAATTTTAGGTGGTGAGCTAGAACCTAGTTCAGGTCATGTCATGTTGGAGCCTAATATTCGCTTGGGTAAGTTAAGACAGGATCAGTTTGCTTACGAAGATTTACGCGTTCTTGATGTTGTCATGATGGGTCATAATGAAATGTGGCAGGCCGCGCAAGAGCGCGATGCAATTTATGCCAATTTAGAAGCCACTGAAGATGATTACATGCATGCAGCTGAACTTGAGGCAAAGTTTGCTGAGTATGGCGGCTATACAGCAGAAGCAAAAGCAGGGGAGTTGTTATTGGGGGTTGGTATCTCGATTGATCAACATCAAGGACCCATGAGCGCTATTTCGCCAGGTTGGAAACTGCGCGTATTGCTAGCTCAAGCACTCTTCTCCGATCCGGATGTCTTACTCCTAGATGAGCCTACCAACAACTTGGATATTCATACCATTAATTGGTTAGAGGATGTCCTCAATGAAAGAAATTGCACGATGGTGATTATTTCTCACGATCGTCACTTTTTAAATTCTGTCTGTACTCATATGGCAGATATGGACTTTGGTACCTTACGTGTCTATCCAGGTAATTACGATGATTACATGTTGGCATCAGCCCAAGCACGTGCCCAGCAAATGTCTGATAATGCTAAAGCTAAAGACAAAATTGCAGAATTACAGGACTTTGTCCGTAGATTCTCGGCTAATAAGTCAAAAGCCAGACAAGCAACTTCACGTCAAAAACAAATGGAGAAAATTGAAGTGGCTGATATTAAGCCTTCTTCTCGTCAAAATCCTTACATTCGTTTTGAAGTTGAAAAAGTCTTACACAATATTGCTGTTGAATGTACTGACATGACCAAAACCTATGATCGGAAAATTTTTAATAATTTCAATCTTACAATCCAGCCAGGTGAACGAGTTGCAATTATTGGTCAAAACGGTGCGGGTAAAACAACTTTACTCAATAGTATTTTGAATGAACGTTTTAACGGTGTTCCGGTTGATCACGGTAAAGTCAAATGGGCAGAGCATGCCAATGTTGGTGTGATGCCGCAAGATACTAGCGAATGTTTCCCGAAGGATACCAATCTATCTGATTGGATGGGAGAGTGGGCTAAAGCAGGGGACGATGATCAAATTATCCGGAGTACTTTAGGTCGTTTACTATTCTCTGGCCCGGATATTACTAAGTCTGTGAAGGTTTTATCTGGAGGAGAAAAGGGCAGAATGATTTGGGGTAAGTTGATGCTTGGCAAACACAATGTTTTGGCACTCGATGAACCAACGAACCATATGGATATGGAATCTATTGAAAGCTTACAAATTTCTCTTGAGAAATTTACTGGAACCCTGATTTTTGTATCCCATGATCGTGAGTTTGTATCTGGGCTGGCCAACCGTATTTTAGAGGTTGGTATGGACGGGAAAATATCTGATTTTTCAGGAAGTTACGAAGATTATCTCAGTACTAAAGAGGCTGCCTAATTTTAACTTTATCCTTTAATTCCCAAGATGATTCTTGGGGATTTGAATATTTTTTTTTAATTTTAATTAACCTTTAAATCGCATTGCTGTTCCTTCAGCAGTGATTCTTTCCCATACTTTTCTTTTCTCTTCAGCGTCCATCGCAACCCAAGTTGAGACCTCTAATATCGTACGGCCACACCCTTTGCAAACATCATCAAATAGAGTAGAGCAGATACCAATGCAAGGTGAATCGACAGTATTATCTTTTAATTGTATGTTCATGAATTTGTCTCCGAACCGTGAGTTCCTAACTGGATGAGCTCAATTTTGTACCCATCAGGGTCCTGAACAAAAGCAATGAGTGTATTTCCACCAGCTACAGGTCCAGCTTCACGGGTCACTTTGCCACCATGATCTTTAATCGTTTCACAGGTTTTATAGACATCCTCAACACCGATGGCAATATGGCCATAATAACCACCATGTTCATATTGCTCAACGCCGTAGTTATAAGTAAGCTCAATCTCCGCCTGTCCTGATTTATTACCTTCTTCAAAGCCAAGAAAAGCCAAACTATATTTTTGACTTGGTCGATCTGTTTTTCTAAGAAGATTCATTCCTAGTACTTTGGTGTAGAAGGTGATCGATGCCTCCAGATTTGTAACCCTTAACATCGTATGAAGCATTTTCATCTAGTTTATCCTAATAACACATCTTGTTTAACATAATAAATATTATACGCATATTAATTAATATCAAATAATTAAGGCTTGGGTAAATTATCTACTAAAGGCTCGTATTGCACTTTATACAACTTAAACCAGCGAGATTCTAAACCCCTAGCTATCTCATTCTGGTTATACATCCTTGCAAAGTCTATAGGTGTTAAGTCTTGGTTGTTTACTGCAGATAAATCAGCTCCCTTGTCTAATAACAACTTAACAACACGGATATGCCCATATCTTGAGGCGTACATTAATGGTGTTGATTCGTTTGGCGATAACGCATCAACTTCCGCACCAGCATTAATCAAGATGTTAACAATTTCAAGATCACCACGTATTACAGCGTAATGAATTGGACTCCAACCATCTTTATTGACCTCAGCTTTACGATTTTCTAATAAAAACTTCACGAGTTTGGCATTTCCCATAAAAGCTGCCATCATCAATGGATTTTCACCTGAATTATTTGCATTATTTATATTAAAATCAGTGTTTTGCGAAAGATATGTAAAAACTTTTTGAGAGTTTTCTTGAATTGCATAAACAAGAGCTGAGTTGCCATATTTACTTTTAGTATTGGTAATAAGGTATTGTTTATATTCATCTTTTTTAATTTCATCAACATCATCAAGTTCTATAGCTTTAAAAAAACGATCAATCTCCTTAATGACAAATTGATCTTTATTCTGGGCATTTAAAACTTTAAAGTCGTATTCTTGGAAAGAATAAGCGGGCGTCGCAATTATGTTGACTAAAGATAATAAAGAAAGAGATAAAAGGCTAATACGCATCAAGCTGCCACATTAAATAATTCATAGAAATTATTAGTCGTTACCCTACCTACTTCTTCTACATTACTATCTTTTAAGCTTGCAATATAACTTGCAACATAACTAACAAAACCAGGCTCATTAGTTTTTCCTCGGTAAGGAACCGGCGCTAAATAGGGTGAGTCTGTTTCAATTAACATCCGATCAAATGG
Organism: Burkholderiaceae bacterium; assembly: GCA_947448305.1. Lineage (GTDB taxonomy): Bacteria > Pseudomonadota > Gammaproteobacteria > Burkholderiales > Burkholderiaceae > Polynucleobacter. The sequence continues at coordinate 8,344 of CANFME010000062.1, read as the reverse complement.
GACGTATTTACAAGTCTCTTTGATTTGGAGGGCATTTTTGAATGTAACAATTCCTGAAAAAGAGATATAAAAGCCTAAATCTAACGCCTGTTTCGCAACTTCGATATTTTCGGTGAAACAATGCATGACGCCATTGACCTGCCCTTGCCCCGACTCTCTCAAAATCGCAATTGTGTCTGCAGAGGCTTCTCTTGTATGAACAATTAAAGGTTTCTTTGTGATTTTTGATGCTTCAATATGTGTGCGAAAGCGCTCTCTTTGCCATTCGAGCTCTGTATAGGTTTTGTCGGCCATTCTGTAGTAATCCAGACCGGTTTCTCCAATACCAATTACTTTAGGCTCCTTTGCTTCCTCTAACAACCATTCTAATGTGGGCTCAGGAGTATTTTCATAATCAGGATGAACACCAACCGTGGCATACAAGTGAGAATATTGCTTTGCTAAGGCAAGAACTTTGGGGAAATCGGGAATATCGACACTAATACAAAGTGCTTTAGTCACCAATTGTTTTTCCATGGTTTCAAAAATTTCAGGAAGACGATTTTCAAAATCCGGAAAATCTAAGTGGCAATGTGAATCAATGAACATAAGATGGACTTAAAGTTTGTTTAACTTTTGAAAAGTTGAGCATATTTTGATAAAACAGACTCTAACTGTACTTTTGGGAATAAAGGATGAGTTGATAATTTTAACTCCTGAACCAAAATTTTTAAAAATTGATTCAAACCATTAATGTCTAAATTCTGGACCCTTTGATGAAACACACCTTCCCTACTTGGAAAATACCTAGGTAAAAGGCCTGAGTAAACCATATATAAATCGATACACCACTTTTGCATGCATACTAAGATGTCTGACAGCTGAGCCTGATTTAATAGATCAACACATCTAGCATGATCAATACCATTTGGATTACAAAGCTCATCCAACATTTGAGAGCTATTAAAAGATTTACCCTCTGAAGCTTGAAGTACTTTTAAAGGTGACCTCTCCATTTCAAGAAATTGTGCTTCTAAATCATGTTTGGACAGATTAGATAGCTGATCTTGCTTTGTTAACCAATCAATGGAAATATCTTGAGCAGGTTTAGGAAGAGCCAATAATCTGCAACGGGATCGAATTGTTGGCAGGATACTTTCTAAGCGATGACTAACCAAAATGTAAAAAACATTAGAACCTGGCTCTTCTAAAGATTTAAGTAAACAATTTGCAGCTTCTACTCGCATTGCCTCAACTGGATAAATTAAGATAACACGCATTCCACCCCGATAGGAGCTTAACTCATTGACAGATAGAATATCTCGAACTTGGTCAATCCGAATGTATTTACTTTGTTTTTTATCATCGGAAGAGTTGCTAACAATCGTCTCTGGGTTGACTTTAAAAGGAAGTAAATCGTAAGAGTCCTCTGGAAGAATGGGAAAAAAATCTGGGTGATTGGCCATGGAGTACCATTTACAAGCTTGGCATTCAAAACATGGATTACCACTTTTTTTATTTTCACAAAGCAGATAATTGGCTAAATAAAGAGCGAAGTTTAATTTTCCAATGTCTTTTTCACCATAAATTAATAGTGAATTAGGTACGCCATTGTCGACAAACTCTTGATAAAACTTTTCAAACCAAGGATATAGATCTAGGCCTTGTTCAAAAGTCTTCTCCCCTTTTTTAACATTAAGTTCGGAGGTCATAAAGATACAACTTCAAGGTCCATGATTTTTTGAATGTCTTCAATACTTAAACTGGCATCAATAATTTTGATCCGATTTTGAAAAACCTCTGCTCTGCGTAAATATTCATTTCGAACTTTATTAAAAAAGTTGATATCTAACTGCTCAAACTTATCTGGAGTTCTGGTTTGTTCCCTTCTTTTTTGAGCAATTTCAACTGATAAATCAAACAAAAAGGTTTTGTTAGGTTGGATTTCATAAGCCTGATTATTAATAATCCGACCTTGTACCCATTTTTCAAGAGTATTTAACTGTTCAACTGAAATTCCACGACCACCACATTGATAAGCAAATGAAGAATCAGTAAATCGGTCTGAGATAACAATATCACCGGCCATTAAAGCAGGTTCAATGACTTGAGCGAGATGCTCTCTTCTTGCAGCAAACATCAAAAGCACTTCTGTTTCAGGATGCATTGGTTGGTTTAATAATTCAGTGCGAAGTTTTTCACCTAAATCTGTACCGCCGGGCTCGCGAGTTAGTATGATTTTTTTAAGAGGATATTTTTCTTGTAATTTTTTAGCAAAGCGATTGATATGCGTACTTTTACCAGCACCATCAATGCCTTCAAAAGTAATAAAAATTCCTGGGTAATACTGTGCTTGTAGATTCATGGCAATTTAAAATGTTTTAAAGTATTCTATCAAGGTATTGACCTTAATTCTTAAGTCTTTATTTAAACACAAACAGCTACCAATCCTCTTTTAAAAGCCATCATGAATATAAGTAAATTTGCAATGTTGAATGATTTAAAGGTCATTCGTGTTCTTGGAGATGACGCAAAAACCTTTTTGCAAAATTTAGTTACCTCGGATATCCAAAAAACGAACTTAGAAGTTGGCACTTTGTCAGGGTTTTGCTCACCCAAGGGTAGGCTGCAAGCTAGTTTTTGGGTAACGACCCCAACACCCAGCGAATTTTTATTATGGATAAGTAGTGATATTTCTTTGGAGTTCTCAAAAAAACTCTCTATGTATAAGTTACGATCCAAGGTTGAAATTCAATTGCTAGATGATACATGGCAAATTTACGGGAAGATTCATGATCATGAATTGGAACATTCCCCACAAATGAACTTTATTTGTAAATTACCATCTGTTAACTATTTAGATGTTCAATATCAAAGAACTCTTATTGCCAGTAATCAATTGCCCCTAGACGAACTGTCTGTTGATAATGGGATGAATTGGAAGTTACTAGAAGCAATCAGTGGGATTCCAAGGATCACAAACGCAACCAAAGATCTTTTTGTGCCACAAATGGTTAATTTTGAATCCGTTGGTGGAGTTGATTTTAAAAAGGGTTGCTATCCTGGTCAGGAAATCGTTGCTAGAAGTCAATATTTAGGCACCATTAAAAGAAGATTGATGATTGGGTTCATATTGGCTAACATTGGCTTAGAACATGACGTTTTACCAGGTACCCTTGTTTACTCCAAAGAAAATCCAGACCAAGAAGTAGGTGTCATTGTATTATCCGCATTTAATGAAAATAAGCAGGGATATTTTCTCCAAATTGAAGTAATGCTAAACTTTGTAAATAATGATTTAGTGATTCGTAGCGAAGCGCTTGGATTGTTAAAAATTACTGAAATCTTTAATCCCCCCTATCCACTATTAGAAATTTAGTCCCAAAAATTGTATGTGTTTAATTTTATTTGCTTGGAACTCTCATCCTGAATATTCATTGGTGGTAGCTGCCAATCGAGATGAATTTTACGAAAGACCAACTCATCCTATTGGATATTGGCATGATGCACCACATATTTTGGGATCAAGAGATGCTGCCGATGTTTTAGGTATTCCTGGCACTGCTATGGGTTTATCTTTGCAAGGTAAGTTTGCTGCTGTGACGAATATTCGGGCACCTAGTGAAAAAAACCCTGAAATGCGAACTCGCGGTGAACTTACAGCAAAATTTCTGACACATCCTACTAGTACTCAAGAATTCATAGCACAAAATGAAAAGTCCTTTTTGCAATACAACGGCTTTAATTTACTGTTAGGAGATATTTCACTTGGCGAGAAAAGTCATCTGAGCTGGTTGAGTAATCGCCTACTCGTCGGAGGAAAAATTAGGCATAGAAAAGTAATGAATCCAGTCCCTGTTAACCCTGGGGTTTACGGTTTATCTAACGCAATGCTTGATACACCTTGGCCAAAAGTTAGAGGTGGAGTTGCTTCCTTTGCTCAGGCATTGGCGATGGATACTGGTAAGTTGGATCATCCTGAACATTATTTTAGATTATTAAAGAATGACAGTCGTCCTAGCGACGAAGAGCTTCCATCAACTGGCGTAAATATCGAGTGGGAAAGAGCATTGTCTCCTATTTTCATCAAAACTGAAAATTATGGAACCCGCTCAAGCTCCTTACTTAGAGTAAGAAAAGATGGTACTTTCCAAATGATTGAGCGCTCTTATGACGCTAATTCTGATGAAAAGACTTCAATTTTTGAAGGCCAATTTAATCAATCAACGCAAACAAACTCAAATTGAGAGCTGGTCCTCTTTGACAACCCTTGCACCACTGGCATCCCTACTCGCCATTTTTTTAAAGTACTTGAACGTACCCGTTGCCATGCAACATACTTTATTGTTTTCATCATAGACTTTGGCTTCACAAAAAGCCATCGTGACAGATCTTTGAACGATATTGCCCACAACCCGGATCTTTCCGGTTGGAGTCAACATAAACATGTTTTTCAATTCGATGGTGACTACGCTTCGGTCATCAGGATCACCAGCCCTAGCAGCAATTGCCATAGCGGCATCAGCCATAGTTAATAATACTCCACCATGCACGGTTCCCCAAGTATTTAAATGCTTTTCTTCTATGGAAAGACTAACGACACCCTCACCATCAGTCATTTTTTGAAGTTGAACACCTAATAATTTCAAGAATGGTACATCTATATCCACTGGGAAATTACTTGAATCGCTGGAAGCGTTTGTGCTTGTCATATTGCGTTTGTATTTGAATTTAAAAAGTACCTTATTTTAACTAATAAATTATGAATTCTGCTTCTTCTTAAAACAATGTCTTTTCAAGGATATTTAAAAGACATAGTTTGAGTACTCAACCAGTTGCCATTTCAAACTAACCGAAACCTAATATAATCTAAAAGTCTTTTATCAACTTAACGAGTTTTATCTATGTCAAAGAAATCGAATGAGCAATACAAAGCAGAATTAAGTCCGATTGAATATGCAGTGACCAGAGAAGCAGCTACAGAAAGACCATTTACTGGCAAGTATTCGGATTTTTGGGATAAGGGAACTTATCAATGCATCTGTTGTGACACTCCTTTGTTTGAATCTGATGCAAAATTTGACGCAGGCTGTGGATGGCCAAGTTTTTTTGCGCCTAAAGAGCAAGCTCCAATTGAAGAAATCAGAGATAATTCACACGGAATGTTAAGAACAGAAGTTCGTTGCAAAAATTGTGAAGCCCATTTAGGGCATGTTTTCGAAGATGGTCCTCAACCAACGGGTCTTCGCTATTGTATTAATTCAGCCTCACTCAAATTTGATTCGAACGCTTAATGATTAAATTACTATTAGAAATTCTTCCTATTGCTGCATTTTTTGTAGCATTTAAGTTATTTGATATTTTTATTGCTACGGCAGTGGCGATGGGAATCAGCATTTTGCAAATTGGTTGGCTTAAATTTCAAAAACAAGAAGTACCTAAAATGCAGTGGTTTAATTTAATCATCATTATGGTTTTTGGTGGCCTGACCTTAATACTTCGTGATAAAAGTTTTATTATGATCAAACCCACGATTCTGTATTGGTCTTTTGCAGCAGTATTGGCAATAAGTTGGTTTGGGTTTAAGAAAAATTTAATTAAAGCAGTATTAGGCAAAGAGATTTCTCTGCGCCCTGAGGTTGAAAATGCCGTGTGGTTTAAACTTAACTTGGGTTGGGTTATTTATTTTGCTATTTTAGGTGTTCTTAATTTATGGATTGCCCATAATTTTTCTGAAGACACTTGGGCTGACTTTAAACTTTCGACCATTGGTCTTTTATTCATATTTGTTATCTGTCAAGGAGTCTGGTTAAGCAAGTATATGGACCAAGATTCAACTAAAACCCCTACCTAACTAATTATATGCATCCAGACATTGATCGCTACCTTACAGCTCTAGCAAAACTTCAACCTATCGCAATAGAATTTATTGATGACTCTTCTGATCATGCAGGACACTCCGGTCATCATGGTGAGGGTCCAAGCCATTTGACACTGAATATTACAAGCGATGTGTTTGGCGGTTTAAACCGAGTATCACGCCATCGTCTAGTGTATGATATCCTCAAAGATTGGATGCCAAATCCAATCCACGCTCTAGTTATTAACGCAAAAACACCAACAGAAAAATGAAAATCATATTAAAAACTACCATTGCTATTTGTTTACTCAGCTCATATACATTAGTCAACGCTCAAAATGCAGCTGTCGTAAATGGTAAACCCATTTCTTCCGCCAAATTAAACCGTTTAATTGAACAGTCTGGTCAACCTAACTCACCGGAACTTCGTGAAAAAGCACGTGATATTTTGATCACTAAAGAATTAGTCTTACAGGAAGCCGACAAGAGAGGTATTACCAAAAACCCTGAAGTTCAAGAAGCGATTGAGCAGGCGAAGTTATCGGTTTTAGTTTCTGCGGTCTTCGAAGACTTTGTAGCAAAAGAAGGTATTTCTGATGCAGAGTTACAGCCCGTTTATGAATCAATGAAAGGCCAAATGGGTGGTAAAGAATATAAAGTGCGTCATATTCTAGTTAGCGAAGAAAAATTAGCTAAATCACTTTTAGCGAAGATTAAAGCTGGTGGAAGTTTTGCTGATTTAGCAAAAGCTAACTCTAAAGATCCAGGTTCTGCAGTAAAAGGTGGTGATTTAGATTGGGTGTCAGCTAATAGTTTGGTTCCTGAGTTTTCTAAAGTCATGACTACTTTATCTGCTGGTCAATTAGCTTCAGAGCCAGTTAAAACTGAATTCGGCTGGCATATCATTCAAGTAGATGAAATTAAAGAAACTCCAATTCCAACACTAGCTGAAGTAAAGCCAAAGTTAGTTCAAATGCTAACCCAAGATCAAAATTGGCAAAAAGCTAAATTTGCTGAAATGATGGAAAAATTTAAATCAAAAGCAAAAATTCAGTAAAAGTTTAGTTAGACCAAACAAAAAAACCTTTCTAAATAGAAAGGTTTTTTTTCAATTGAAGGTTGTTTCCTTTAATAGATTCAACCCATCCTTCAGTAGGTAATTTCCAGCGCTTTTGCACATCCGCAGCTCTAATTTCTAAATCATCCCAAGAGACTTCAAGGTGTGGCCCTTTAAAGGCAATAGCGACAACATTGTTATCGTGGACTTCTTTAAATAACAACACGCGATTATCAAAAGCGTCGCACAGATTATTGATGTTTTTTTTGTAACTAGAGTGACGACTAAATAGATTCACTGTTAAAACACCCGGTGCTTTAAGTGTATCAAAGCAACCTTGATAAAAAGACTTTGAACTTAATGAAGGTCCAGAGGCCTCACCATTGAATAGATCAACGGCTAAAGTGTCAAATTGATTATGATTTTTCTTCTCTATTACAAAGTCGAGAGCGTCTGCTTGCAGAATCGACAATCGTTGATCCATGGAGTTAAGTCCAAACATAGATTGTGAAGCTACTATCACAGAGGGATTAAGTTCTACGACAGTTGCTTTGATAGTGCGATGAAGACCAAGTGTAAACTTGGTAATAGAACCCGTCCCTAGTCCGAGTTGCAAGGTATTAAAAGATGGTTGTGGCTCTAAAAAGAGTAACCAAGCCATCATTTGTTGAGCGTACTCTAGTTCGAGTAAATCAGGCTTTTTAATTCGCATAGCACCCTGAATCCAAGGAGTACCGAGATGTAAATAACGAACCCCGTCAATTTCTGAAAACGTGACGGGTTCAAATTGATGCTTTGTTTTTGTTTTTTTCTTTTTCAATTGATTGCTTTTCTTACATTTCTAAACATCCGCATCCAAGGGCTTAAACCATCTGTGAAGTCATTCCAACCAGACGGAGCCCAACTCATTTGAGCTGTTCTGAAAACTCGCTCAGGATGTGGCATTAGGATCGAAACTCTACCATTAACTGATGTTACGCCTGTGATCCCATCCACAGAACCATTGGGGTTTAATGGGTAAGTCTGGGTTGGCTTGCCGTAATGATCAACATAACGCATTGTCATGAGTTGTTGATCTTTCAGGCTTTGTAATGAACCTTTTTCACTGAAATTAGCATATCCCTCTCCATGGGCAACAATGATTGGTAATTGACTTCCAGCCATGCCTGAGAAAAAGAGACTCTTTGATTCAAGAATTTCAACTTGAACTAAACGTGATTCATATTGCTCTGAAACATTACGCGTAAATTTCGGCCAAGCTTCCGTACCTGGAATGATTGGCGATAAATTACTCATCATTTGGCAACCGTTGCAAACCCCAAGAGCAAAGGTTTCACTTTGATTAAAAAAGGATTCAAACGAATCTCTCAAACTTGGATTAAACAAGATCGTACTTGCCCAACCCTCACCTGCACCCAATACGTCCCCGTAGCTAAAACCTCCACAAG